>JAAUOI010000076.1 GCA_012036375.1 Allobrachymonas sp.
CAAGCATCAATCGTATGGATTTGAGCCGGTATAACCGAAGCGATTTCTGTTGAAGCGATCCGCTTAAGAGTCACTGGCGAGCTCAAGCAAGATAGAAGGAAAACTCAAAGCTCCCATACTTTGATGGCAGACTTTCGGCACAGTAACTTTGCTTAAATATGCGACGATAAGCTTAACATTGCACGCTACTGTTACGTGTACTGTGTTGATTTCATTGAAAAAATGGCGCGGCTGGCGGGGATCGAACCCACGACCCTTGGCTTCGGAGGCCAATACTCTATCCACTGAGCTACAGCCGCGTATCTGTGTGGAGTCTGCATTGTAGCGGGCGGCAGGGTAAACCCAGGATTGCTGCGAGCGCACAGCTATAATCTTGGGTTGCTTGTATCACTTTGGTAAAAACTCCATGAGCGCAGAACACGAATCTCACGAAGGCCCGATTAAAACCCCTCAGCAGTTGCTTTGGACGGTATTTTTCTCATTTGTAGCGCCTGTGTTCATCATCATTGGCTTGGTGTATTTTGTGTTGTCGTATGCGAAACCAGGCAGCTCGGGCGGTGAGTTAAGTGGTTTATCGCAAGCGGAAATGGCGAAATCGGTAGAGATGCGCATCGCCAAGGTGGGCACAGTTGAAATTCGTGATGCGAACCGTCCGTTGGCCACAGGCGAGACGGTGTTCAATGCGCAATGCGCAGCATGTCATGCCGTGACTTCTGTGGTGGCGGGTGCACCCAAGCTCAACGACGCCGCAGCATGGGCGGCTCGCATCAAGACAGGCTATGACGCTTTGCTCAATTCCGCCCTCAAAGGCAAAGGCGCGATGGGTGCGCAGGGCGGTGGTGATTGGGAGGACGCAGAAATTGGCCGCGCCTTGGTTTACATGACCAACTCCGCTGGCGGCAGCTTCCCGGTGCCTGAGACGTGCCAAGGCACACGAGGGATACGGCGCTGCTCGTTGCCGCGCCTAGTGCATCTGCTGCGAATAAAGAAATAGCCTTTGTAGCCACGCCAGCCGTGTGAAGCTGCATGTAAAAAGACCGCCAGCTGGCGGTCTTTTTACATGCAGCACCTACAATCACAACCCATGAATCTCGTCACCCGTTGCACCGCTTGTGGCACCTTGTTCAAGGTGGTGGCAGATCAATTGAAAATCTCAGGGGGCTGGGTGCGCTGTGGGCAATGTGCGCATGTTTTTGATGCATCGGCCAATATGGTTGATGCGCAGCCCCCGTTACCCGCTGCTGCATCGCCAACTGCTGGACAGATCGCATCAGCGGGCTCGGCAGCGCCATTTGCACATCAAGCCGAAACTGCTACTGAATCAATAGCACTTGGCGCAAATTCTATGCCGGCTAACAGCCAAAAAGGCTTAAAAAACGAGGCTTCAGACAGCAACGGGCTCGTGACCGATGAGGCGGCCGCTTTTGAGCCGGGGCAGTTGCGTGATGCAGCTGAATTAGAAAGAGAATCGGGTCCGAGCACGACCAGTTGGGCTGTGTCAGATTACGCGGCGCAAGATGCGCGGCAGGACGCGCCTGCGCAGAATTTTGATTCAGTGGCTCTCAAAACTGTGGGCATCAGCGCCGAGCCGACCACCTTGGGGGAGTCGGTCATCAGCGTGCCAGCGGGTCAATACTCCTCCAGCCTCTTGGATGATTCGCTGGTTTCTCGCCCTTCTTTTCCGTCTGCCGAGTTGGGCTCACTGGATACGCCGGCTACCATACAGCCACTGCCCACGCCGGGCTTTATCAAGCAAGCGCAACGTGCAGCGCGTTGGCGCTCGCCTTGGGTGCGGCTGGGGCTGTCTGTGCTGGCCTTGGTGCTCTTAGCTGGCTTGACGCTGCAAATCGCACTGCGGGAAAAAGATGTGTTGGCAGCCACCTATCCGCAGGCCAAGCCCTGGCTGCAAATTTTGTGCGACTACGCAGCTTGCCGCGTAGAGCCACCCAAGCGGATTGACGCGTTGGTGATTGACAGCTCCAGCTTCAATCGCATCAACAAAAACAACCCTCAACTTGAAGCGAGCGCACAAAGCTATCGCCTTGCCGTGACCTTGAAGAACACCGGCACGCTGGCCATTGCACCCCCGCACGTAGAACTGAGCCTGCAAGACACACAAGATCAAACGGTGCTGCGGCGTGTGCTCTCACCGGCTGATCTGGGCGCTGTGCTTGATACATTAGCCCCTAGCCAAGAATTTGCAGGCAGCCTTACGCTCCAAATTTCGACCGCCCAACTCGCCGGCAGCCGCATCAATGGTTACCGCGTGCTGGCCTTTTATCCTTAATTTTTCAAACACGAACTACTATGTCAGCCATCATCTGCGGCTCTATGGCCATCGATACGATTTTGAATTTCTCGGGTGATTTTGCAGAGCAAATCTTGGCCGATCAAATTCACAAGCTCAATGTGTCGTTTTACGTGCCCGGCATGCGCAAAGAGTATGGTGGCTGCGCCGGCAACATTGCCTATGCGCTGCGCCAGCTCGGTGGCGAACCGCTGCCGATGGCCGCTGTCGGCCCAGATGCGAGTGATTATCTGGATCGATTCCAAAAAATGGGCATCGACACGCGCCTGATCATGGTCGATGACAGTACCTACACTGCGCTATGCACCATCATGACGGACAAATCCAATAACCAAATCGCAGGTTTTCACCCTGGCGCGATGGCCAATGCGCATCTGAACCCGATTGCAGCCGACGAATCAGCCAAGGGCGTGAAGATTGGCATCATCTCTCCTGATGGGCGTGATGCGATGTGGCAGCACGCGCATCAGTTTCATGCGGCGGGTATCCCGTTTGTTTTTGATCCGGGCCAGCAATTGCCTGTGTTCAATGGCCAAGAGCATCGCGAGATCATTTCGCTGGCGCAGTACGTGACAGTCAACGATTACGAAGGTGCGCTATTGACCGAGAAAACCGGCTGGAGCTTGGCTGAAATTTCAAACCAAGTCCAAGGCTTGGTGGTCACGTTGGCCGATCAGGGCTGCGAGATTTGGACGCAGGGTAGCAAAGTGCATGTGCCTGGAGTCAAAGCCACCGAAGTGCTTGATCCGACGGGTTGTGGCGATGCATTTCGTGCAGCGCTGCTGTTTGGCCTTGAGCGCGGCTGGAGCTTAGAGCGTTGCTGCATGTTGGGCAATCAAATTGGCGCGATCAAAATCGCCAGCCGGGGCGGCCAAAACTGGACGGCCAGCCCTGCCGCGCTCGGTCTGAGCTGACACTGAGCAACCGTTGGGCTATGCGTTCCGCGCTTGATCAAACACGCTGGCATCAGCGCATCACGCCGCTGTTCCAAGGCTTTGACGGGCCACTCACACTCGCGATTTTGATGCTCGCCTGCATAGGTTTGGTGAGCATGTATTCCTCGGGCTTTGATCACGGCACGCGCTTTGTTGACCATGGCCGCAACATGCTGATCGCTGGCACGATCTTGTTCATTGTGGCGCAGGTCTCGCCGCAGCGCATCATGAGTTTTGCGGTGCCAATTTATGTGACGGGCGTGGCGCTGCTCATTGCTGTGGCGCTGTTTGGCATCACCAAAAAGGGCGCAACGCGTTGGGTGAATGTGGGCATCACGATCCAACCCAGTGAGATTCTCAAAATCGGTTTGCCGCTGATGTTGGCGTGGTGGTTTCAAAAGCGTGAAGGGCAGCTTAGGTCGCTGGACTTTATCGTCGCGGTTGTGCTCTTGGCTGTGCCGGTGGGGTTGATTGTTAAGCAGCCGGATTTGGGCACAGCCTTGCTGGTATTGTTTGCAGGTTTGGCGGTGATTTTTTTTGCCGGCTTGCCGTGGAAACTGATTGTGCCACCGGTGATCGTGGGAATGATCGGCTTGGTGTTGATCGTGGTATTTGGCGACCCGCTGTGCGCCGATGGTGTGAGCTGGAAGGTGCTGCATGAATACCAGCGGCAGCGCGTGTGTACCTTGCTCGATCCAACGCGCGATCCGCTGGGCAAAGGCTTTCACATCATTCAAGGCATGATCGCCATTGGCTCGGGCGGCGTACTAGGCAAAGGCTTTATGCAAGGCACGCAAACGCATTTGGAATTCATTCCTGAACGCACCACCGATTTTATTTTTGCCGCCTATTCGGAAGAGTTTGGCCTGTTGGGCAATATGGTGCTCTTGGCTGCTTTTGCCTTTTTGATCATTCGCGGTTTGATGATTGCACTGGATGCGCCGACGCTGTTTTCTCGTCTGTTGGCAGGCGCTGTGACGGCGATTTTTTTCAGCTATGCGTTTGTGAATATGGGCATGGTCAGCGGGATTTTGCCCGTCGTGGGCGTGCCGTTGCCCTTTATTAGCTACGGTGGCACGGCAATGGTGACGCTCGGATTGGCATTGGGTATTTTGATGTCGATTGCGAAATCGAAGCGGCTGATGCAAACCTGAGATTGCCATGCGCAAAGCCGTCAACATCATTGGCATCGGCAATATGGGCGGCGGCATGGCGCTGAATTTGCTCGCACAAGGGTATGCGGTGCAGGTGCATGATGTGGATGCTGCCAAAGTGCACTTTTTTAAGCAAAATAGGGCTCTAGCCGGCATGGAATTTGCGTGGAGTGCTATTAAATCAGTAGTGACTATAGTGTGTGTGGTGGATCATTTGCAAACGCAGGATGTACTCTTTGGCAAAACAGGTGTAGCCAGTTGGGCCAGCGCTGGCCACACCGTGATGCTTTGCCCCACCATCAGTCCGGACGATGTGCAGAGCTTTGCCCAGCGCCTGGCACAACACGGTATCCACACGATTGAAGCGCCGATGTCAGGCGGGCCGGCGCGTGCGCAAGATGGCAGCATGAGTCTGATGGTGGCTTGCCATGATGCGCTGTTCAAACAGCATGAATCTTTGCTGCATGATCTCTCTAACCGCGTCTTCCATGTGAGTGAGCGCATAGGTGATGGTGCGCGGACGAAATTGGTCAACAACCTGCTCGCAGCGATCAACCTGACGGGTGCGGCTGAGGCCATCAGCATGGCCCAAAAACTCGGGCTCGATACCCATAAAACTTTAGATGTGATCGAACAATCCAGCGGCCAAAGCTGGATCGGCTCCGAGCGCATGCGCCGCGCTCTCGCTGGCCAAATGCATCCTCCGGGTGCACATATGACGCTTTTGGCCAAAGACACGCAGTTGGCGATGCAAGCTGCTCGGGCAGCTGGCTGCGCTAATCCTATGGGCGAAGTGGCAACGGGCTTGTTTGCGCAGGCGCTAACGCAAGGCATGGGCGATTTTGACGATGCTCAGATGCTAACTTTGTTGAAATCGCTGTGAAGCGGATCAAAGAAAGAGGAGCACGGAAGGCACAAAAACTTCACGGAAGACACAGAAAAAATCCCGTGTTACTTTCCATGGCTTCCGTGCAACTTCCGTGTCTTTCGCGTTCTCTTTTAAAGCTGTCCTACCCAACTATTTCCGCTGCCAAACCGCCGCAAAAAACCACTCCGTCTGATCGCACTTGCGGCCACAAGCGCAGATAGCTGCCGCTGCATAGAGTTTGAGCCTTCTCAATCTTTTGAGCTGCTAAAAGCTCGTTCACTTCTAGCAATTCAAAATCCGCATTCGCTGCGCTAAAAGCCTGCGCGATTTGCTCGTTTTCTTCTTGAAGTAAGCTGCATGTCGCATACACCAAACGCCCTCCACTTTTCACCAATCGCGCTGCACTTTGCAAAATCTTCGCTTGCAAAATCACCAGTTCGGCCAAATCGGTTTCTTTCTGCCGCCATTTCAAATCCGGATTGCGCCGCAAAGTGCCCAAACCACTGCAAGGTGCATCGACCAAAACGCGATCCATTTTGCCAGCCAACCGCTTGATGCGGTCATCGCGCTCGTGGGCAATGGCCACAGGGTGTATGTTGGATAAACCGCTGCGAGCCAAGCGCGGTTTCATACCGTCAAGCCGCTTTTGCGAGGTGTCAAACGCATATAAGCGCCCGGTATTTTTCATCATCGCGCCCAGCGCCAGCGTTTTACCGCCCGCACCTGCGCAAAAATCTGCCACCATCTCACCGCGCTTGGCACCTGTGATCAGCGCCAGCAGTTGTGAGCCTTCGTCTTGCACCTCCAGCAGACCTTGCTTGAAAGCTGGCAGCTCATTCAGCGCCGGTTTGCCCTGCATTCGCAAGCCCCAGGGTGAAAAGGTTGTTGCTTCTGATTTGATAGCATGCGCCGCAAGTTCTTTGCCGGCATCCGTGCGATTTGACTTCAGAATATTCACCCGTACATCCAGTGGCGCCGACTCCAGCAGTGACTGCGCCAGCGGCCAAAATTGCTCGCCCATTTGCGCTTTGAGCAACTGCGCCAAAGCGTCGGGCAAATTGTGGCGATGGGGTTCAAGTAAGCCTTGACCCGATTGCATTTGCGCATCGCAGGCCATGAGCCAATCCCACTCTTGCAGTTGCACACTGCTTTTGATCAGCTCACGAGGCGCAGCAAAGCCAAGCAAACTCAAGCGGCGCGCAAGCGTTGCCATGCCCTTGGCATGCGTGGGCGGCGCACTTCGGGCCATGAATTCATACAGGCGCTTGCGCCGCAGCAGTTGATAAACCGTCTCGGCCAGTGTGGCGCGCTCTCGCTGACCCAAGCGATGTTCACGAAAAAAATGCGAGAGCACACGGTCGGCCGGATGCTCAAAGCGCAGCACCTGCGCGACCAAATCGGTGCAGGCATGAAGGAGTTGTTCTGGATGCATGCGATGATTGTCCCATGAGCATCGAACAACTTGCGCCCCTCATCACCACCGAGCCCGGCCGTTATCGGCATTACAAAGGTATGGACTACGAAGTGATCGGCACGGTGCGTCACAGCGAGAGCCTTGAGCCGCTGACGCTGTACCGTGCGCTTTACGGCGAGCATGGCCTTTGGGTTCGGCCAGCGGCCATGTTCAATGAACAGGTGCAAATTAACGGGGTGTGGCAGCCTAGGTTTAGAAAGTTGACGGAGTAATTTTTAAAGCCAAATTGGCCTCTAGCCGGCATGAAATATACGTCAAATGCTTCTATTTTTATAGCATTTGAAGATCGCTCAAGGTGTCGGGTTCAGGTTTGGGTCGCGATACCATTCGTAACAACCCTGAGATGAAAGCATGCATTTTGTACATCAAGCACATGAAATAAATAAATTGCATAGTTTGCCGCACAAACAGCATTGGCAATTCATCAGCCAGACATCTACAGTTCGCACCCAGCTACACCACCCGGTGGAGCTTTGCTGAAGGATCACATGTCTACTCCATCATCTGCCATGCAAGCTGCTCAAGAGGCCGCAAGCCAAGCGCTTCATCGCACCGAGCACGATTTCCTTGGTGAAAAACAAATTCCTTCACAAGCCTACTGGGGCGTACACACCGCTCGCGCTTTGGAGAATTTCCCGATTTCCGGCACACCGATCTCGGCCATGCCTGATTTGATTCGTGCGTTCGGTTTTGTGAAAAAAGCCTGTGCCCGCGCCAATGCGGATTTGGGTGCGCTGGATCGCAAGCGTACAGCCGCCATCATCTTGGCCTGCAATGAGCTGATTTCAGGGCGATTCAAAGAGCAATTCGTGGTCGATGTGATCCAAGGCGGTGCAGGCACCTCGACGAACATGAATGCCAACGAAGTGATTGCCAACATCGCACTCGAGAAACTCGGCTTTGAAAAAGGCCGCTACGACGTGTTGCATCCCAACGATCATGTGAATGCCTCACAAAGCACCAACGATGTCTACCCCACCGCTGTGCGCATTGCACTGTGGACGGGCATTGATCGGTTGCTGGCCTCGATGGAAACCTTGCAGCGTGGCTTTGAGGCCAAAGCTGAAGAGTTCAAAAGCATCCTCAAAATTGGCCGCACGCAGCTGCAAGATGCCGTGCCCATGACCTTGGGGCAAGAGTTTTCTACGTATGCTGTCATGCTGGAAGAAGACGTGATGCGTCTGCGCGAGGCCCGGGCGTTGATCGAAGAAATCAACCTCGGGGCCACCGCGATTGGCACAGGCATCAACGCGCCTTCGGGCTATGCCGATATGGTTTGCCAGTTTCTCGCGGAGGAAAGCAAGATCCCGGTGAAGAAAGCCAAGAACCTGATCGAAGCCACGCAAGACACAGGCGCTTTCGTGCAGCTCTCGGGCGTGCTCAAGCGCATCGCTTCCAAGCTCTCCAAAACCTGCAACGATTTGCGCTTACTCAGCTCCGGCCCGCAAGCTGGCTTTGGCGACATCAAGCTGCCCGCGCGCCAAGCCGGCAGCTCCATCATGCCCGGCAAGGTCAACCCGGTGATTCCCGAGGTGGTCAATCAAGTGGCTTTTGAAGTAATCGGCAATGATGTTGCCATCACCATGGCCTCAGAGGCAGGGCAATTGCAACTCAATGCCTTTGAGCCGATCATGGGCTGGAGTTTGTTCAAAAGCATTGAGCATTTGAGCCAAGCTTGCTTGACCTTGCAAACCAATTGCGTGGCTGGTATTGAGCCCAATCGCGAGTTGCTGGCAAAACGCGTGCGCGAATCTGTCACCCTGGTCACTGCACTGAATCCGATCATTGGTTACGAAAAAGCCGCGCTGATCGCAAAAACCGCGATAGCCACGGGTCAGCCGATTGATGAGGTTGCACAGTCTCTTGGCATTCTCACCAAAGCGCAAATGGAGGCGCTGCTCGTGCCGGACAAGCTCACACAGCCTTTGCCGCAAGCGCAGCGCTTGGTGGCTTGATTACATGATTGCAAGTGATATGTGGCACGGTTCTTGTTAATTTATTTTTTTGTGAGGTTGTCGATGATAGTCGCCCGCTTGTCTCTTTCTTGGCTTGCTGCCAGCGCGGCAGTTGTGGCTTTGCTGGCTTTGCCTTCGATAGCCACAGCACAGTCCGGGCCGGTGGTCAATCGCATCAAATCGGGCGGCGCAATCGTGATTGCGCACCGCAAATCTTCCGTGCCTTTTTCGTACCTTGATGGCAACAAAAAACCGGTCGGTTATGCACTGGATCTGTGCCTCAAACTCGCAGAAACAGTGCGCAGCAAGCTTGGCGCGAAAGGTGAAGGCGGCATCGAGCTGCAAATGGTCACGCCTGCTAACCGCATTGCGATGATTGCCGAAGGCAAAGCTGATATGGAATGCGGCTCAACGACGAACAACAAAGAGCGCCGCGAAAAAGTAGCCTTCACTGTGCCGCATTTCATCGCCGGCGCACGCCTGCTGGTACGTGCGAATAGCAAAGCCACTGTGCTGGAAGACCTCAAAGGCAAAACCGTGGTCTCCACCAAGGGCACGACGCCTCTCAAAGCTGTAGATTCGGCCAATAAAGAGCGCCTCATGGGACTCAAAATCCTTGAAGCACCCGATCACGCGCGGGCGGTCGAGATGGTAGAAATAGGCGAGGCAGATGCCTTTGTGATGGACGATGTGCTGCTGTATGGCTTGGCCGCCAACCGCCCCAACCCCAAAGCCCTCAAAGCGGTGGGCAAGTTCCTCACCACTGAGCCACTGGCCATCATGTTGCCTAAAAACGATCCCCAGTTCAAAAGACTCGTGGACGATGAAATGAAGCGCCTCATCCGCTCCCGCGAGATCTACGCCTTCTACGACAAATGGTTTGCCCAACCGATTCCCCCCAACAACATGGCACTGAATTTGCCTGTGAGTTATTTACTGCGTGACTTTTGGAAATACCCCACCGATGTGGTGCCTTTCTAAGCGTCAAAGCAGCGCATATCCCCCAATTTTTTAGCCTTATGCACCAAATGCATCGGTAAACCCCTGAGAAACCAAGGAGTTACGGGAATACCCGCAACGCCAATTTTCTACAATTCCGTTGTTGTAATCTGCTTATTTCTATTGAAGGAGATCTTATGAAGAAGCAAATCTTGGCCTTGGCCGCAATCGCAGCTGTTACTGGCGCATTCGCGCAAGCCCCAGCACCATCCACCTTGGACAAAATCAAAGCATCGGGTGTTGTCACTATGGGCACACGCGAGTCCTCTGGTGCATTGGCCTCGACCATCGGTGACGGCAAGTTCGTCGGCTTCCATGTGGAGCTGTGCCAACGCATCATCGCTGAGATGGAAAAGCAGCTTGGTCGCAAGATCGAAACGAAATACATGGCTGTGACATCCGCCAACCGTCAGACCTTGCTGCAAAACGGCACGATTGACATTGAGTGTGGCTCCACCACCAACAACGCCACCCGTCAAAAAGATGTAGCTTTCTTGAACAACACCTACATCGAAGAAGTGCGCATCGCTGTGAAAGCCAACTCGGGTATCACCTCGATCAATCAACTCAAAGACAAAAACGTCGCCACCACCACGGGCACGACCTCCGTGCAGCTCATTCGCAAGCACGAGCGTGCAACGGGCATTGACTTCAAAGAAGTTTTCGGCAAAGACCATGCTGACAGCTTCTTGCTGCTCGAATCTGGCCGCGCTGACGCATTTGTGATGGACGGTCAGATTTTGGCTGGCAACATCGCCAATGCCAAGAACCCTGCCGACTTCAAAATTGCAGGTGAAGTGCTCAATATCGAGCCGATTGCCATCATGGTGCGTAAAGACGATGCGGGCATCAAGAAATTGGGCAATGACGTGATCGCTGCACAAGCGAAATCAGGCGAGTTGGCCAAGCTGTACGACAAGTGGTTCATGCAGCCTATTCCTCCGAAAAATGCGCGCGTGGGTTTGCCTGCGACCGATTTGACCAAAGCTGCTTGGGCCAGTCTGAACGACAAGCCTGCTGAAGAATTCAATAAGAAGTAATCTTGTGGTGTCGCGCCCCGCTGCGAGAAGTCTTGCAGCGGGGTTTTTTATTCAAGGCCAGTAGTGTCCCAACGTTCTTCAGAGGAAATTCATCTGAATTGATGCCAAATCAGTCTCTGAATTTTCTGGGGCGTTCGTAAGTAGTTGATTTATCGGCGTATTTTCAAACATCGACAAACTCAAGATTTGTAGAATTTCATGCATGCTGTGATCC
>JAAUOI010000077.1 GCA_012036375.1 Allobrachymonas sp.
AGTAGCGCGAAAAGCGCGAAAAGACGCAAAAACGCGAAATTGATGAAAACACCATCTCCTGCTTATGGATTTCGCGTTTTCCGGGATTCTTTTTCGCGTTTTTCGCGTTACATACCTCTCATTTCCGATCCGGTATGTTCGTTATTGATGAAGGGCTGAGTAGTTACACTGCAAGGGCAGTCGCCGCCTTTAGGCTTTGGCCAGCTCAATGGACTTTTGCAGCAGCCGCGCATCACCGATCTGATTGGCCAAAATCAGGATCAGGCGAGCATTGAAAGCCAAGGATTGCTCAGGCGACAAGCCTTCATGAGCATCAAGCAAAGCCTCATAAAAGCCATCGGCATCTTGCCATTGCGGGGTTAAAACAGGCTGAGCCATGATGATTGCTGCTCTTTGAAGTGTCTGGTTTGAATGGGCCTTAGGCGCTGGCCAGCGGAACAAGCGCTTGGCCGATTGCAGCAACAGACCATTGGCTTGAACTCGCTGCCAAATAACTGTCTGGCCGGATCACGCTCCACGCAGGCGAGGCCATATGGCAGGCTTTGGCCAGCGCAGAGCTGGCATCGACCACGCTTTCTATTGCTCTGACTTGTTGCGCCTGCCTCGCCACACACACAATGCGTGCACGGCGAGCCAAATCACTCGCTTGCAGTTCAGCCAGCTGGGCCTTGGCGTTTTTCTCGCCCAGCCACACCAGCAGCAGAGCCCGTCCTTGCGCCCATTTCAGCAAGTCATTGAGCTGCCCGCGCGAGCCGTCGCCCCATTCAAATTCCACGTTTTGCACTGAATGGCTGATGGCAAGCTCTGGCGAAGTCAAAGGCGAATGCGCATACGGATTGGCCACGGCCATTCGCCCGGTGTTGACCAAGCTGCGGGCGAAAGCATGTTTCTTTGCCAAATGCAGCGTGGCATCGCGGAAGGTGCGCTCGATGCCGTCTTTGGCTCGCAAGAAACGTGCGGTGCGCTGCGTGACTTGCACATTGGTGGCGGCCGCTTCATGGCGCTCGGCATGGTAGCTTTGCAGCAAGACTTTTTGGGCTTTGCCTTTGACTTGCCCTTTAACGACTGCCGCCAGTTTCCAAGCCAGATTATCAGCGTCTGATATGCCCGTGTTACCACCACGCGCACCAAACGGGCTCACGACTTTAGCGCTGTCGCCCATGAAAAAATGAGGCTCTTGCCCGCTGGAGCGATCATTTTGTTCACGCATTCGCTGCGGTAGGCATAAGGCCCGACCCAGACGATTTCGACCTGCACGTCAGAGCCAAACTGCTTGGCCAAGCGCTCGCGCACCACATCTTCCCGGCTGACATATGCCGCATCCGCATCGGGTGCCATTGGTAATCAATGCGCCACACATCATCGGCCATCAGATGCTGCCAAACAGCGCGGTTGTCATTGAACGGCGCTTCGATCCAAGTGTGGCGCTCCTGCGGAGGCCGCGTGGAAAAGCGCACATCGGCGATGCACCAGCGGTCATCGCCCTTTTTGCTGGTTTTTTGAACGCCCAGCCACTCATGAAACGGGCTGCGCGAGCCGGTGCAGTCAATCACATAATCGGCGCTGGCTGTGTAACTGCCTTGGGGCGTGGTGACATTCAACTTTGCCTTGCCATCCGCGATAGAAAAATCCGTCACGCGATTGCCCCAACGAATCTGCGCATGCCCTAGCTGGGCGATGCGTTCGACCAAAAAACCCTCGTTATAAAACTGCTGAATATTGATGAACGCAGGCTGGGCACTTAGATTGAAATTGCCCTGCGCCTTCAAGTCAAAGCTGTAGACCTCCTCGTTGCCTGCAAACGTGCGCCCCACACTCCATTGGATGCCTTTGGCCTTGATGCGCTCGTAAATCCCGAGCTTGTCAAAGATCTCCAGTGACTTTTGGGTGTAGCAAATGCCACGGCTGGATGCACCTTTAACGCCCACGGTGGTGTCTTCATCGAGCAGCACGCATTCCACACCGAGTTGCGCGAGCGAGCAGGCCAGCGTGAGCCCGGCCAAGCCACCGCCGACGATCAGCATTGCGTGATGCTCAGTCAAGCCTGAATGCACCGCCTGTGGGATCACTGCATCGTATTGCGGCAGTGTGTAGCCGCTGCCTTGGCTGAATTCATAACCATTGGTGTAGGGGGTGGTTTGGAGGGTCATTTTTAAAGCAAAATCAGGGTGTAGCCGGCATAAAATATGCGTCGAGTGCTATGCTATTTGTAGTAAACGGCATGGTGTTTGGGTGTTGATGCAGCGAGTGCTGAGACGTTTTGCTGCGTACACATTGGATTTTGACAAAAGTGACTCTCTACAGAGCGAAAAAGGTGAGCAAAACGGCGCTCATGGTGAAATATCCGGGCTAGGGCTCTAGTCCAATGTCACGCCAATCTCTTTGATCAGCCGTTGCCAAATGCGAGCATCGGCGGCGATCAAGGCGATCATGAGGCTCGGGTCGCTGGCCAAGATTTCCCAGCCGTTGTCGGTGGCTGCTTTGCGCACTGCGTTGCTACCCAAGGCGGTTTGCATCGAAGTGCTCAGACGCACTTGAATTTCTTTGGGTGTGGCGGCTGGCACAGCCAAGCTTTGCCAGATGTAGGCGTCAATATCTTTGAAGCCCAATTCGGCCAAAGCTGGCGCATCGGGCGCAGCATTGGTGCGCTTGGCGGAGAAGGTGGCGAGCACTTGCAACTTGCCCGAGCGAATGTGCGGCATGGCACTGGGCAAATCTATTGCCGCCAAATCCACCTGGCCGCCAAGCAAGTCTTTGAGCGCAGCCGCATCGCTCCCAAAGGGCACGCGCACGAATGGCACAGCCGCGCGGTTTTTCAGCAACTCCATCGTCACATGAAACAGGCTGCCCGCCGGCGGCGAGGCGTAGGCCAACTTGGTGGGCTGCGACTTGGCCTTTTCCAGCATATCGCGCACATGCTTGAAGCCTGCGCCGGGATGCGAGACCAAGAGCACAGGCGCGCGCGCCATCACGCCAATCGGCGCTAGCGCAGCCGGGTCAAACGGCGGCTTTTTATACAGGGCCGCTGTAAACGCCATCGCGCCATTGTCGGCGGCCAGCAAAGAATGACCGTCGGGCGCTGCGTTGAGCACGTCAGATGCCGAGCTTGCCGAGCCGGCGCTTGGCTTGTTGTCAACTGAAATATCTTGCTTGAGATCGCGTGCCATTTGGGCGCTGACCTGCCGCAGCAGCGCATCCGAGCCGCTGCCCGCGCCCGCGCTGGAGACAACGCGCATTGCTTTAGCGGGAAAATTTTGCGCCGCCGCAGGCACAGCGACCGCCAGCGCCCACGCACAGGCGATCAAGGCCGACTTGGCCGCCACGTTCAAATACGAGGTGTTCGCTGACCCGATGGGCAAGCTGCGGGAACAAGCCCCGGCGTTTGTGAAGCAAGTGTGCGAGCCTTGAGTGATGGAAGTTTGAAACATGAAGATTCCCCGATAAACAATGAGTGACATGATGTTAAAAGCCGCACAGCTTAGTGCGACTTGAAATCAGCGTCATCAGGGTATTCATACCAATGAGCGCAAAGCATGCCTTATTAGCTTGTCTAATCAAGTTTCATGCCATGCGAATGACAGGCGCTCAGATTCAATGCACCAATTCTGGGCGATCATTGTGCTGGGGCTTGAGCACCGGCAAAGGCAAACCTGCTGCCAGCGCGGCATCACGCTCTTGCCGCCAAGCGGCTTTGCGCTCGCCCCATTCGGCCAAACGTGCGTGGGCGGTTTTGCTCTCTTGTAGCATCTGAAACTCGTCGGCGAGCTGCGCGGTCAATTCCAAGCGGATGCCGTTAGGGTCGAAAAAGTAAATGCTTTTGAAGATATGGTGATCCGTCACGCCGAGCACGTCCACTCCTGCTGCTTGCAGCCGCGCTTTCATGGCTTCTAAATCTTGCACGGTGTTCACGCGAAAACTGATGTGATTGACCCACAGCGGCGTATTGCGGCTCGCTTCAGCGGCAGTGTCGTCACCTAAATCAAAAAATGCGATAAAGCTGCCGTCTTGCAGGCGGAAGAAAAAATGCGTGTAGGGGCAATATTCGCCGGTGGAAGGCACGATGTCGCTTTGGATGATGTGATACAGCGGCAGACCGAGAATGTCTTCATAAAAACTGCGCGTTTGTTCGGCATCACGGGCGCGGTAGGCATAGTGGTGCAGCTGCTGCACTTGTGCGGGGGCAGGGAGCTGGCTTTTGAGCGCTTCGGGGAGGGCATAGAGCTTCATGATGAGCTTTCTTTCAAGCGGCTGCTGAAATTTCACTAATCATAACGCATTTACGCATGCGTAATTTTGATCGCTAGCGCAAGACATCCAGCAGGCGATCCAAGCCGCCAGAGTTAATGGCCACCATCGCTTGGCTTCGCACCTTCGGCTTCGCATGAAACGCCACCGACAAACCTGCTTCACTCATCATCGGCAGATCATTCGCTCCATCGCCCACGGCGATTGCCTGCTTCGGCGTGATGCCAAGGGCTGCACACGTCTCGCGCAGCATCTTGCGTTTTTCTTCCCCATCGCAAATATCGCCCCAGGGCTGATCCACCATGCGGCCGGTGAGCAAGCCAGCCTCAATCTCCAGCACATTCGAACGCGCAAAATCCATCTGCAAGCGATCACGGATGGAGTCAGTGAAAAACGTAAACCCGCCGGAGACCAGCAGCAGCTTGCATCCCGCAGCTTTCAATGCCTGGGTTAATGCCAATGCGCCAGGATTGAGCTGCAAGCGTTGCTGCAGCACCTCCTGCATGGCGCTCACGGGCACGCCTGTGAGCAGCGCCACGCGCCTGCGAAGGGACTCTTTGTAATCCGTGATCTCGCCGCGCATGGCCGCTTCGGTGATTGCCGCCACCTCGGCTTTGCGCCCCGCCGCGTCCGCGATTTCATCCACGCATTCGATGTTGATCAAGGTCGAATCCATGTCAAACGCCGCCAGCTTGAAATCACTCAATTTCAACGGCGGCGTAAAGCCTTGGATCACTAAACCAGGAGAAAATTCAGATGCAGTCATGGTTCAAAATCGCTATTCAATTCACTATAAAAATAAGAGCATTCCGCGCATATTTTATGCCGGCTAGAGCCCTAAAACACTATAAATTTGCCTCAACCCTTACGCATCAGAGCAGCAGGCAGCGTCGGGCTGATGGCGCGTTGCAAATCGGGCATGTAGGATTCTGCGCCGCTCAGTGTGGTGGGCGAGTCAAGGCCTCGGCGCAACTTAGACAGTTGGGCATACAGGCGCTCATACATCGGCTCCAAACTCTGCGCATCAGGCGGCACTTCGCTGCTCACCATGTCGAGCACCACACTGATCGTTTGGCCTTGAATCGTGAGCTTGGCCGTGGGCGGATCACCGAGCTTGTAGCGCACCAATTCTTGCGCCCGATCCGGCAGCGCATCGGGCACGAGCACAGCAAATTCAGCTTTGCCCATGCTGGCCGCCAGCCCGCCCGCAGGCAGCGCAGCGGTGATGCCTTGCACCGCCTTGAGCATCAAGCGCTCGCTGGCGATTCGGCCCACCATCTCATGGATGTCTTGCATATCGGCCCCATTGAGCAAGACCATGCTGAGCGGTTTTTTGCGCGAGCGGCATTGCGCCAGCAGTTCGTTGCCATAGGTGAAAAAACCTGCTTCGTTGTAGAGCTTGGTTTTGAGATCGGTCATGGCGGCTTCAAGTTGCGCATCGGTATTGCGCAAGGCGCTGCCGAAGGCGTGCGCTAGCACCGTGGCCGCAATCATGCCCGCGCCCAAGGTGAGCACCGAAGCCCAAGGCAGGCGCGGCGCCATGCCCCAGCTGGCCAGCGCAAAAGCAAGCCAAGCCAGCAACACTGGCATGGCGGCCCAGCGCTCGCGCAGCATGAAGACCGAGGCGCAGGCAATTGCTGCTGGCCACACCATCATGGGGCCCACGCTTTGCCCCGTGGCAGGCTCGGTCATCAGCAAGAAGCCCGTGCCAGCCAGCAAGCTGTAGCGAAGCGCCACCTTGCCCGGCCGACGTGCAGGCCGCGCACGCGCCCAAGAAGCCATAGCAGTAGCCACCAACACGCCCACCCAAGGCATCATCACGCCCGGCGCAATCACAATACCCACCCAAGCGCTGAACGCCGCCAGCACCCAACCGAGCACTTGCTCACGCGAGCGCAGCCGAAACGACACCCGCTCCAGCACCTGAGATTCTTCGACCTGCATCAATTTGCTGGCCTCGTTGCTGCGCACTTGACTGCGTGAACTCGACTTTTTCTTTTTTGTCATGGGATAAGTTTATCGCGCTACAGAGAATGCGGCATGACACGCCTGTCAAATTTGACAGGTCACCTCACACTTTTTGGCCTGCATCACGGCAGCGCTGGCAAACCATGTCGGCGACGCGCGCTCTGACAGGCATCACTGCCCGCTTCCAGCTCGTGGCAGGGCGCAGGCCGCCATTCGTAGATACCGCAAGCCACTTGTTGGCCAATGCGCCCCGTCAAAGCAGCGCAGCGCGGTGGGCTGTGATCCGTGCCGCGCAGGCGAGCCAGTGTTTCGTTGATGTCGACTGCCAAACCATCGGGCACACATCCACCCCAACTGAGCAACTCCTGCACCGAAAAATCCACCCGATAACTGGCGCAACATGCGCCACAGGCCAAGCAGGGATGGGATGTGGCCTCAGGCATGCGGGAGCGCACTCTTGTGCATGGAATTCAATACATTTTGAAGCAAAATAAGCTTCTAGCCGGCATAAAATCTGCGCAGAGTGCTATCAAATAAATAGTATATAAAACTCAGACGTTGAACAAGAAATTCAACACATCGCCATCTTTGACGATATATTCCTTGCCCTCAGCGCGCATCTTGCCGGCATCTTTCGCGCCTTGTTCGCCTTTGAAGCTGATGTAGTCATCAAACGCAATGGTCTGCGCCCGGATGAAGCCGCGCTCAAAGTCGGTGTGGATCACGCCAGCGGCCTGCGGCGCGGTGTCGCCGATATGAATCGTCCAAGCCCGCACTTCTTTCACACCCGCCGTGAAGTAGGTTTGCAAGCCCAGCAAGGTAAAGCCCGCGCGAATCAAGCGGTTCAAGCCGGGCTCGCTTTGGCCAATGTCCGCCAAGAAGGCGGTTTTGTCTTCATCGCTCATATCGGCCAATTCGGCCTCGATCTTCGCGCAAATCGCCACAACAGGCGCGTTTTGGCCTTTGGCGTATTCTTCCAATTTGGCTAAAAAGGGGTTGTTGTCAAACCCATCTTCCGCCACATTGCCCACAAACATCGCGGGTTTGGCGGTGATCAAACACAGTGGTTTGAGCACCGCAAGATCGTCCTTAGAAAAATCGATGCTGCGCACCGGCTTGCCTTGGTTCAGCGCTGCAAGGCATTTCTCCAACACAGCCACGAGTTTGACGGCCTCTTTGTCGTTGCCTGTCTTTGCGAGTTTGGTCGAGCGCAGGAGGGTTTTCTCCACGGTCGTCAAATCCGCCAAGCACAGCTCGGTTTGAATCACTTCAATATCGGAGATCGGATCGACTTTGCCGGCCACATGAATCACATTCGGGTCTTCAAAGCAGCGCACCACGTTCACGATCGCATCGGTCTCGCGGATGTGCGCCAGAAATTGGTTGCCCAAACCTTCGCCCTTGGACGCGCCGGCCACCAAGCCCGCAATATCCACAAATTCCACCACCGCAGGCACGATTTTCTCAGGCTTGACGATCTGTGCGAGCGCCGCCAGCCGCGCATCGGGCAGCTCCACAATGCCCACATTCGGCTCAATCGTGCAAAAAGGATAGTTTTCTGCGGCAATCCCTGCCTTGGTCAAGGCGTTAAATAGTGTAGATTTACCAACATTCGGTAACCCAACGATTCCACATTTCAAGCTCATGGTGTATTTCCTCAAAGCCGCCGGCTGGCGGTGGCTGATGTTCACGGCGCAAGCGGTTCAATCGCTGGCCGAGTTTGCCGCGTGGGGCAAAGCCCTCAAGTGTATGCGATGCGCTGGTCTGGCGGCTTGGGCGCTGGCCTTAGGAATGGGCTCTGCGTTGGCGCATTTAGAGCATTCTGGCGCGGAGGCCGACTTCAAAACCCCCGGTTTACGCGCTACAGCGAGCTATTGGCATGAAAAACCAGGGCAAGTCTCTATTGGGCAGGCATCAGATCCTCAGTTCGCCTCGCGCTATCTGCCCTTGGGCGGTGAGCTGATGTTTGACATGAAACCGCAAGATCGGGTTTGGATTCGCTTGGATGTAGAACGAAGCGCAGCCACGATGGAGCATCTGTATCTCTGGATTCCGCTGCCTTTGATTGATTCGGTGACTTTGTATCAGCGCGACGAAAAAGGTGTTTGGCAAAGCCGTAGCGCAGGTGACAGAGTTCCTGTGGCCTCTTGGCCAGAACCAGGGCGCTATCCACGGTTTCATCTGGAGCTGTCTGAGGGCAAAAACACCTTGTATTTGCAAGTTCAGGGCAGTACACCCGTCAGCCTACCGATGCATCTGGGCTCTGAGGCGCATGCGCATGCGCAAGACCGCGAAGGATTTTTAGGCTTGGGGCTGATCATTGGTGTGTTGCTGACCCTCGTGTTGACCTGTTTCGTCACAGCTTATGCGTATCAAGACCGCTTGTATTTGCTCTATGGCCTGTACATGATGGTCATGATTTTGGCGGTGGGCGCCTACACCGGGCTGGCCGCCTATGTCATTTGGGATCAGAGCCCCCGTTGGGCGGATGTGGCTCAGGGTGCGTTGGCAATAGTCAGTGCTGGCGGGGCTTTGTATTTCATTGAATCTTTGCTCGGTGGCCGATCTTTTGCTCGCACGCTGTCGGTGTTGCTGCTGGGTTTGGCGGCTGCGTCTGTGCCCTTGGCGGTGGTGTATTGTTTTGTGTCGCGCTCGGCAGGCGTGGTGATACTGGCTGTGTATATGCTCACCGTCAGTATCATCGGCCTGAGCTTAGCGGCGCGTGCTTGGAAGCAAGGCAATCGAGCGGGGAAATGGGTATTTTTTGCATATTTCCCACTGGCATTGGCCGTTTTGCTGGCGATTGCCCGTGCTTTTGGTTTGGTGCAAGTCTCTTGGGTGGTGCAGTATGGCGTGATGGTGGCGCTTTTGATCGAAGCGCCCATGATGATGGTGGCGTTGAATGTTCGCTCACGGGATCGCCACGAAATCAGTACCCGCGAACAAGCCATGGCCACGCAAGACGCGCTCACCGGTTTGCTCAAAGAACATATTTTCGATGACCGCATCCGGCAAGCCCTCCTCAGGCACAAAAAGAGGCGCGAAGATGCCGCTGTGGTGTTGATCTCTCTGGTCAATTATCGGCAAATTGTTGAAACCTACGGCCTGCCAGTGGCCGAGCAAAGCGTGCTTCGCTCGGTCATCAAGCTGCGCAAAGTGGTGCGTGATGTGGAGACGATTGCACGCGTGGGCACTTCGCATTTCGGACTGCTGCTTGAGGGGGAGTCGAAGCGCACCCGTATCACTGAAATGGGTGCACGCTTGATTGCGCAAGGCTTGATGCCGCTGCCTGGCCTCACGCCTGAAGTGACTCTGCAATTTCATCTGACGGGAGCGGTACTGCGTGAGTTGCCGCAGCGCGAGGTGGATATTAAAAATGAGCTGCACGCCTTGTTGTCATCCATGTCGCGTCGCACGCGGCGCCCGATTCGTTTTTTGGATGCGGACAGCACCGCCAGTTTACCGCTCGCGCCGATTCCCGACATCCAACCACCCGAAGCCAAGCTGTTGGAGCAGCAACCTAATTTTGCCCAAACCCAAGTCTTGGAGCCCGATTCCGCACGCAGTCAGTGGGACAGCAGCAGCCCGAACCCTGACTCGCAAACCAGCGATCTACCCGTTCAAAATCCTAAAACTGTAGCTGAGCCCTGACGTTTTGTCCTACTGCGAGTTGTAACTCAAACTGCGCTTCAGTTTGACTCAACACCATTGCATTCATACCAAAGGTGATGGCACCATCGACACGTTTGTCTTGCCGATAGGTTTGTAGCATGAGGCCTACTTCAGGGCTTGAGATGGCAGTTTGCGGATCAATATTCGGAATCGGGCAGCGTGGGCAGGGCTTGACCAAGCCAAGAATGATTTCCGATTGTTTAGCATGACCTGTTTCAAGCGAGGCAACATGCAATTGCTCGATGCGATCTTCGTCATGTGCATCAAAACCCGACAGCACGATATTTGGGCGGAATCGTTCCATCGTCACTGGCGATTGCCCCTTGGCGCTCAGGCGTGCATTCAAGTCTTGCAGAGAGGCTTCACTGATCATGAGAATCGGATAGCCATCGCTGAACTGATTCCTTGCTTCTAGGCCCTTTGTCCATGTCGTGTTTGACAGACGTTTGTGCTCCGGATCAAACCGCACCAAGCGCAATTTCACCGCCTTCATGCCGGCTGGACGCTCATGCATCAAAAAATCCGTGAACCATTGTGCAGCGGTATCGCCCATGTCGTAAGCGGGGCATTCGTCATCCCAGACTCGGACTTTGCAGGGCTTTTCCACCGCATCCAGCGCAATATGCAAGGCCAGCATGCCGGGCGCTCGCAGCACCATTTCAAATTGCTTGAGCTGGGGCTGAATCAAAGCCATGCGCGGTAACTCCCGCTGGCTCATGAATTCGCCTTGTTCATCCACGACCATCCAAGCGCGGTCAAATTCCAGCCCGGTCTCGATCAACAAAGTCTCTTTGACCTCCACCCCCGCGCAGGATTTGATGGGGTAGACAAACAAACGGCTGATGGTGGCGTGAAGGTCAAAGTCAGACATGATGATGAGGGTGTTGGTTCACAAACAAGCTGCAATTGTGCACGCCTTCTACAATCAAGGGGTGAAATCAGACATCTGTATCCGTGGCGCAGGCGTGGTGGGCAAAGTGCTCGCGCTTCTGCTTTGCACGCACTCGCGTCGGCGTGACTTTGGTGATGCCAAG
>JAAUOI010000078.1 GCA_012036375.1 Allobrachymonas sp.
GCGAGTGGATTTTCGAGTCAGTTTTGGCCGCATTTTGGAAGTCGTAGCGGTGCTACGGCTGAGAAAATGAGGACGAAAAAAGGCCGAAAAGACACCGCGAGAGCACGCGCAGGCGCGAAGCGCCGCCTAATGGACAATCTCGGTTGAATACTCTTCCTCACCATCCCAACCGCCAGCCAGCCAGCGCACGCTTTCTTCCCAACCTATCAAGTCAAGCTCCAAATCGGTAAAAGCACCGGCCTTGCCCAAGTCAAATGCTCTGGCATTAAGCGGCGCATGGGGATCAAGATTCGACAGAAAAGGCGGCAAGTCCGGAAACAAGAGCCGATCGGGTGTCATGGGTGGTGCGTAGCCCCAAAGTGCCCTACCCCTTTGCATGGCCGCCTCCCATTCAGGCGAATCAGGCCCATCGAACACCAAGCCAACGCCTTTGGCCGCAACTACCCGCCGCTCCAACTCACATACCTGCCCAAAGCGAATCAGAACGCTTGCAAAGCGCACCTCATCCGCCTCCAACCCGAGCTGCAGCGTCACCGAATCGGGCAGATACCAACCGTGGCCGCTGGCGGCGGTGCGCTCGCGTATTTGCTTGCATAGCCTTATATAAAGCGAGCGCAGGTGCGCTGCCCACTGCGCGAGGCTCTGCGGCAACACGTCAGCATCGGCTTGGCCGCTTAGTAAATCCCAAGTCGATGGCGTGAAAAGCGTTTGCTCACTGGAATACGCAGGCTGCGGCCACGGCAGATTACTCGGCCAGCGCTGCAAAGCATGCTGCGCCAACACAACCGCCATCGACCGCAGGCGCTTGAGCGGCGGCGCACTGATTTCCACAAATTGCGGCATGCCGCGCGGCAGGTATTTGGGGCGCTGCGCCCTTTCAGCCCCGAGCCACTCAGCCATGGGCGTGTGCGGTCGGGAGGCCAGTAGCCGTTGCTAGGTTGCGCATGTACAGCTCGCTGCATCCGTTTGCGCAGTTGACGGCTCGCGCCTGGGTCAATCTGCGAGACTGTCACATTCACAGCCTCGCCATTCGAGCAATCCACACGCCAAACGCTTTCAACCGACGTACCATGCAAGCGGTGGTCACTCGAATGCGCACTGAAATACCACTTCACTTCTGGCTCGCAGCGCACGACTTCCCTACGGCCATAGCTTAAGCGCTCACCTGCATGCCCTGCATAGCGCGCCCCCACGCGAATCGTCAGCCAGAACCGCAGCAAATGCCCCGGCAAACTGGGGCGAACCAGCTGCCAAGTCTGCTCCAAGCGCCCTAAAGCCTGCATCAGCAAGCGTTCATGCTCTGGATTTAAACCGAGATTGTCCATTAGGCGGCGCTTCGCGCCTGCGCACGCTCTCGCGGTGTCTTTTCGGCCATTTTCGTCCTCATTTTCTCAGCCGTAGCACCGCTACGACTTCCAAAATGCGGCCAAAACTGACTCGAAAATCCACTCGCGATAGTCCCACGCCCTAATGGACAATCTCGGTTTAATCTGCCTGGTTTTCCTGCGCCAACGCCACGCCTTGGCGAATATCTTGTACAGCAGCGAGAAATTCCCAGAACTGCAAGGCGCGTAGTTTGAGGCGGTAGTCCACCAAACCAATACCGTCGGCCACCGCATCTTTGACTGCTGTTTCGACCCGATCACTAAAATCTTGTGCAGGTAGACGAATGTGAGCCTCCACTTCTCCACCATGGCTCTCCACCACAGCACCCGCCTTACGGGCGATTTTGAGCATGGGCTCGTTTTCACTCAAGGCATGGATGAACAGCAAATCCACACCTTCGGCGCGAGCATGCAGCATGGCGCGTTTGAACAGCAAAGTGCCCAAGCCCTTGCCCCGTGCCTGTGCAAGCACCGACACGCCAAACTCTGCACAACTGGCGCATGTGGGGTCGCTTGTTAGCGCCAAATGCGCTTGGGCTATCAGCTGTAAACGGCGATTGAAAATGCCATAAATTTCATCGCGCTCAAAGTTCAAATTGGCGACGTACTTGGCAATCTGCTCATCGCTGGCATGGTAGCCAAAACGCAAATAACGGTCTTGTGTGCTCAAAGCCAGTAAATGGCTTTTGATCAGGCGGCGATGGCGCTCTGACAGCGCACGAATCGGCACCAGCGTGGGCTCGGCTGCCGATGTCATGCTCACGACTAGCCCTCGCTCATCCTCCTGCGAATAGGCTTGCTCATTACGACCCGCTTCAATTTCAGCAGCACCGCTGGCCGGATCAATGGCTGGCATCGCACTGGCTTTTTCGCGCACATGCTCATGCCCTCGCCAAAATTCCCGAGGAACTTCGAGCGTGGCTTGCAGGAGGCGCTTGGTCTGACGCATGGTCTGAGTATCGAGCATGGCTTAAATATAAGGGTTAACCCGTGTTACTCAAGGCCGTTGGGCAGGTTTAGGGTCAGATGTCTAGATGGTTACTTGATGATCTTTAAGACATTTTTGGCAGTTGGCCTTGAGGCCACCCTTTATGAAATATGCGTGGAGTGCTATTAAATATGTAGTGACTAAAGAGGCAGTGCTGTGGTGGATTTCACGCTGTCCAACTGAAAACTCGTTTTGCAGTCTTGCACGCTAGGATGCTTGAGCAGCGTATCCATCACAAAGCGCGAGTAGGCTTGCATGTCGCTGACCATCACTTTCAATAAATAGTCCATTTCTCCAGTGAGTGCGGCGCATTCGACCACCTCGGGCCAAGTTTGCACGGCGGCGCGAAACATATCCATCGGGTTACGTTTGTGACTTTCGGTGTGTTTTTCAAGCCTCACGCTCATGTAAGCTACCAGTCCTAAGCCGATGCTGCTGGGTTTGAGCAGAGCCACATATTTGTCAATGATGCCCAATTCTTCCATGCGCTTGGTGCGTCGCAGCACTGCACTGGCTGAGAGACCAATTTGCTCGGCGATCAGATCGTAAGTGGCTCTACCATCTTGCTGCAAGATGCGCAAAATGGCGGTGTCTAGCTTGTCGAGTGCTTCCATGAGCTGAGTTTTGCATGAAAACTGCAAATTACTGCAATTTCAGGACGAAATTTGCAGGAAAAATGAATTCGCTTGAATTTACAGTCAAAAAATTGACTTTAACTCCTGAGAAAGCCCCGCATGAATCCTGCCAACACGCCAGACAACCCCATGGGCACTGCTGGATTTGAGTTCATTGAATACGCCGCTCCCGATCCCAAAGCCATGGGCGAATTGTTTGAGCGTATGGGCTTTAAGCCGATTGCCAAACATCGGCACAAGGCCGTTTTGTTGTACCGCCAAGGCGGCATCAATTTCATCGTCAATGCCGAGCCGGATTCGTTTGCGCAACGCTTTGCGCGGCTGCACGGGCCGAGCATTTGCGCGATTGCGTTTCGTGTACAGGATGCCAAGTTTGCGCATGAGCGTGCTGTGAGCTTGGGCGCGTGGAGCTATGCAGGCACGGCGGGACCGGGTGAGCTGAATATTCCGGCCATCAAAGGCATTGGCGACAGCGTGATTTATTTTGTCGACAAATGGCGTGGCAAAAATGGCGCGAAAGAGGGCGATTTAGGCAACATCAGTTTCTTTGATGTGGACTTTGAGCCTCTGCCCGGCGTCACGCAGGCAGATTTGAATCCTGCTGGTCACGGCCTGACTTACATTGATCACCTGACCCATAACGTGCACCGAGGCCGCATGAACGAATGGGCTGAGTTCTACGAGCGCCTGTTTAACTTCCGTGAAGTGCGCTACTTTGACATTGAGGGTCAAGCGACTGGCGTGAAAAGCAAAGCCATGACCAGCCCCTGCGGCCAAATCCGGATTCCAATCAATGAAGAGGGTAACGAAAAAGCGGGGCAGATTCAAGAATACTTGGATCGCTATCGTGGCGAAGGCATCCAGCATATTGCAATGGGTTCAACGAATTTGTACGACACGGTGGACGCGCTGCAAATGGCAGGTATCAAGCTCTTGCAAACCAGCGAGACCTATTACGAGCTGCTACCGGGGCGCATTCCAGGTCACGCTGAAGACATCGTGGGTTTGAAGAGCCGCAACATCTTGGTCGATGGCAACAAAGATGAGCTGCTGCTACAAATTTTCAGTGAAACCAACTTGGCCCCATCTTTTTTGAGTTCATTCAACGCAAAGGTAACGAGGGCTTTGGCGAAGGCAATTTCAAAGCGCTGTTTGAGACTATGGAGTTAGATCAGTTGCGACGCGGTGCATTGAAAGTTTGAAGGCAAGCACCATGGCGATGCAACCTGTGATTTATGGTCAATCTGATCGCTTACCGCGAGGTGATTATTCGCGTTGCAATAGCGATTACACCTGTGCGCAAGACCATGCCAGCTACACTGTGCAAGACCACGACATTTGGGTGCAGCTCTATGCGCGGCAAACGCAGCTACTGCCCGGGTTAGCCGCGCAGCGCTTCATTGACTTACTGCCGCAGCTTGATGCCGCTCGAGGTATTCCACAGTTTGAAGACATCAATGCGCGATTGATGATGGCCACGGGCTGGCAACTCGTTGGCGTGCCGGGGTTGATTCCGGAGGTGCCGTTTTTCACGCTACTGGCGCATCGCAAGTTCCCAGTGACGACTTGGATTCGCACTGCACAAGAAATGGAGTATGTGGTCGAGCCAGATATTTTCCATGATCTGTTTGGTCATGTGCCTCTGCTGTTTGATGCGAGCTATGCCGATCACATCGAGGCTTACGGACAAGGCGCGTTGAAGGCGCATGCGCTAGAGCAAACCGATCTAACTTGCCATGCCGCAGTGGAGCATTTATCGCGTTTGTACTGGTACACGATTGAGTTTGGTTTACTTTGCGAGGCAAATGGCTATCGTGCTTACGGCGCTGGTATTTTGAGTAGCCCCGGTGAATTGGCGCACAGCGTAACCGCACTACTGCCCAAGCGTTGCCGCTAACGAATACCCAAGAGCTGCTGCAATGCATGGCATCCAGCTACAAAATTGACAGCTTTCAATCGCAGTACTTTGTGATTGAAAGCTTTGAAGCCTTGCTCAGGTTGACTGCGCCAGACTTTACGCCGCATTACCAAAGCCTAGCCAAGGCGCGTGCAGCCGTCTAAGCCGCAGGCCAAGCTCAATATCAAGACAATTTCCAATCTTTGAGTGCGGCAAGTGTTTGATCGGTCAGACTGTTGATTCGATTGATCTGTTGCGCTGCATCTTCGGGCCAGCCCAGCGTTTTGCAAGCTTGCTCGAGTGCAGAGCAAGCGTCTGATAACGCGACTGCCCCCACATTCGATGCTGCACCTTTGAGCGCATGCGCACGTAACGAAAGCAATGCGGCATCGGTAGTGCCAAGGCTGGCCAAAATATCGCCGCGCCGTCCTGGAGCATCTTGTATGAACAGTCCAACGACCTCGCGTGTCATCGTGCGCTCTTCATCATCGAACTCTTTGAATTGCTCCAAGCGACTCCAGTCCATCAAGACCGCAGAAGGGTTCAAAGCCTCATTTTTTAAGCCATTTTGGCTAATAGCCGGCGTAGAATCTGCGCGAAGTGCTATCATTTCAATAGTATCGGAATTGGTTGCTGCATCCACACTCACCCGTGCATACTGCTTCATGCTGCTGGCTAATTCGTCCATGCGCAGTGGTTTGGGAAGGAAGCCGATCATGCCGGCCTCATGACAGCGTTGGCGGTCTTCTTCCAGCACCGAGGCGGTCAGGGCAATAATGGGAGGTGCCGAATTTCCATGCGACGCAATGATGTGGCGTGCAGATGCATACCCGTCCATGACCGGCATGTTGGCATCCATCAAAACTGCCGCAAACGGCACGCCGCCGGCTTGTAGCGAAGCTGCCACCGAGCTGGCAGCCTGTTGTCCATCCATCACCGTGACGGATTCGTACCCCAGCTTGTTGAGCATGCTGACAGCGACTTTGAGATTAACCAGGTTGTCGTCAGCCACCAAAATGCGCAAACCCTTGCCAAGCAAAGCAGGTGTCTGCATGGGCGTTTTTTCTGCGTGCGACGAATGAGTGGGGGCATACAAAATGCGCGCCAAGATATTGAACAGCTGCGATTGACGATAGGGCTTGAGCAGCTTGGCTTGGAAATGCAGTGCATCTTCACCCTCTGGCAAACTGCCTGAGGTCAGCAACACCACGGGCGCTTTGGGCTTGTTGTGATGCAGCGATTTGGCAAACATCATGCCGTCCATCTCCGGCATGTGCATGTCGGTCAATATCACATCAGCGTCACGGACAGTAAGCCATTCCAATGCAGGTCGCGCATCGTCAAAACTCACCACATTCATCTTCCAGCGTTTGAGCTGCTTGCTCAAAATTTGCAGGTTTACTGGCATGTCATCCACGATAACGGCGAGTTTGCCTTCCATGCTGGCCAGCTCCAACACCGAGGTTTCGCTCAGGCTCGGCGCATCGCTGTAATGCAGGCGAGCGGTGAACCAAAATGTAGAACCTTTGCCCAGCTCAGATTCCACGCCCACTTCGCCCTTCATCAATTCGGCCAAGCGCTTACAAATGGCCAAACCCAAACCTGTGCCGCCATATTTCCGAGTGGTCGATGCGTCGACTTGGGTAAACGATTGGAACAGGGCGCTCTGCCGGTCTTTCGGAATGCCAATGCCACTGTCTTTGACGCGAAACTCAATCAAGGCTCCCGGAATACGTTCACCATCAATCACGCGTTGCGCATCAAAATCCTCTTTCATGTGAACCGAGACGAGAATTTGCCCTTTGTCCGTGAACTTGATGGCATTGCCTAAGAAATTGAGCAAAATTTGCCGCAGGCGCGTGACATCGCCGCGCACCCATTTGGGCACTTCATCGCCCATATCAACCAGTAGCTCTAAGCTTTTCTCGCGCGCACGTGATGCGCTGATGTCGCAAGCCTCTTCCACCGCGCCTTGAAGCGACAAGGGCTCGTTTTCCAGATCAAGTTTGCCTGATTCTATTTTTGAATAATCCAAGATGTCGTTGATCACGGCCAAGAGCTGATCGCTTGAGACGCGCATCGTGTGCAGATAATCCTGCTGCTCTGAATTGAGGGGCGTATCTACCATGAGGGTGGTCATACCCACCACGCCGTTGAGTGGCGTGCGAATTTCATGGCTCATGGTGGCCAAGAAGGCGGCCTTGGCTTTGGCCGCTTGCAGGGCTTCCTCGCGTGACTCTTCGAGCTGCCGAGTACGCAATGCAACGCGCTCTTCCAAATGCTCGTTGGCATCGAGCAAGGCAGCTTTTTGCGCTTCAATCGCACTACGGTTGGATTGAATTTCTTCAGCACTGTCATGCAAAGCTTGGGACAGTTCGCGCACCTCGATGATACGAGCGTTTGATTGCAACTCAGGTACTTGGCCGCGTCCCATGTCTTGCGCGGCTAGCATCAGTGTTTTGATACGCTGTGAGGTACGCCAAGCCAGTAAGGCAGCCAAAATTGCGCCAAGCGCCACGACAACACCCATCAGCAGCAAGGTGTTTTCCAAAGTGGCCTGCACATCGCCAGAAAAATCCAAAACTGGCGCAGCCACAATCAGTGTGAGCGGCAAACCCAAGTGCTCGGCAAATGGCCGCATCGACACCAAAGTTTTGCCGGAAGAGGTTTCAATCACGCCATTGAAACGTTCTCGTTGTACAGAACCTGTTTTGAGTTTGCCGATCAAAGGCTTCATTTGCGCATAAGCCTCTTTGGCCACTGTATCAGCGCTGCTCAAGGGGCTGAGGCGTTCTATTTTGCCTTGTGTCTCGGAGAACAAAGGATCGCCTGTGGAGGAGGCTACGGTGTTGCCCGTGTCATCCACAATCATGGCCACGCCACGCGCAGAAATATTGATGATTTGCAGTGCTTCAGCCAGCTGCTTGAGGTACAAATCGCCAGCAAAAACGCCTAGCACGCCACCGTAATCATCAAACACGGGTTGCGCCACAGTAATGACCAATTGCTTTTTTGATGCCGCGAGATACACCGGCGTGGTAATCCGTTCGCGCTGCGACACGGCTTGTGTGTACCAAGGTCTTAGTCTTGGCTCGTAATTGACTGGCTCGGGAGCGAGTTTTTGACTACGATCCCCTGCAACGATGGCAGAAAAATACTGCCTGCCCGTATCGCTTGAACCTCTGACATGGATGCGCATCAAGCCGGTGCCGCCGCGACTGATTTGCTCAACGCCATAAAACTCACCTTTGTGATTACCAAAGTACAAAAAAGGAATTTCAGACGAAATTCTGGTGAGCGACACCGCCAATTTTTCAAACTCTTCGGGTTGATTGATGAGACGGCGCGCGGCTTTGGTTTGGGCATCACTTGGCGAAGCTGAGATCAAACCGTTGAGAACGAGGTTGGCCGTTTGCAACTGCACTTCAGCATCGGACTGCACGCGCTGAACAATATCATTGATGATTTTTTGCGACAGCCGGTCAGCCGTTTGTATGTTGCTGTCATAAAGCAACCAGCCCACTAACACAGCAGGCACGATGGCAAACAGCAGCAGCAGTGTGAGTGCGGCATTGCGCACTGTCCAACTCAAACGTGGCGTATGCGTCGTCATAACGTTCAACCCTCAAGCAACTTAGGCATGAACGCCGAGAATTTCTACTGCGTCAACCGCGCCTTGCCTGCCCGGCACATTCACCATCGCACGGCGGCCAATGCGCGCGGCATGGTTGAGCAAAATGTTGGTTTGCACCGAGGCAGCAATCGCCCAATCGGGCGGCTGGGCACCATGGAAAAATTTCAATGCCGTGCTCACGGCTTCGCCCACCGGCGTAGATTGACTGGCGCTGGCAAACAAGCCATCCAGTTTGGTGAAAGTGACTGCGCCAGAATGTAAGGCAGTGTTGAGTCGAAAAGCAGGCAAATTGCGGTCTGAATATTTTTGCTGCACAAAGCTGTCGAGTCGTTTGCAGCCCTCTTGCAAACCCAGTGCTGCTTTGACTGCACGCAAAGCATGGTTGACCGATTGCGTATCGCTGCTGTCGACAAACACGCAAAGCATGCCGTCACCGACAAACTGCATGTGCTTGGCACCAAATAAATGTACGGTATCGCCCACGCTTGAGTAGAAGCGAGTGATGACTTCGCTCAACTCATTACTGGACAAGCGCTGCGTCCACTGTGTGTAATCGCGCATGTCGGCATACAACACGGTCGCGCTACCAAACCGTTCATTGATTTCAGCGTGTCCGCTGTCGGGCCATTGCTCGGACAATTCCTTGGCCATGCGTTTTTCATACAGGCGGGCAATTTTTTCTTGTTGCTCCGCGAGCGCTTGCGTGACAGCACGATCTACTATCTGCGCTTGAGCTGCCTCGGCGCGCACCAGTTTGGACAGTTGTGCATTGACCGCATCGCGCAGCTCTTGGGGCGCGAAGGGTTTAGTCAGGTAGTCATCTGCGCCTGTGGTCATGCCTTGGCGCATGTTGGCGCGGTCTTGCAGTGAGGTCAGCAAATGATGGGCAGTGTGGTGAGCACCTCATCCGCACGCACCGCTTCAAGCACACCAAAACCATCCAGATTTGGCATCTGTACATCGCTGACCACGAGATCGGGTCTGTGTTCGCGAATCAGCGCCAGGCCTTGTGCGCCGTCTTCGGCGGCGAGCACGTCATAGCCTTCTTTGCGTAGCACCGCAGAGACTAGTACGCGTGTACTCGAATCATCATCCATCACAACGATCAGTGGCATGTTATTTGTCCATTCTTTTTCAAAAAACACGTAGTTAGAGTGTGTTGGAGATGCACCTAAGCCAAAGCTCGCCAACAAGTTTGCCGAACACCGGGTATGAAAGCCAATTCAACATGACCGACACCCTCAATCAATTGATTATCCGCTCCCTGAAGGCAAGCGGTGCTGGCTGGGAAAACGATATTGTCGCAGTTGGAATAAAAGCAAGTGCAGCGTTCTGCGAAATTGGCAGGCAGTTGTGCGGCGTTGTTGGCAAGCCACGTGCTGTTTTGACGCATTTGTAGGCCGTTGGTTGAAACGGATATCGTGGCCAAGCTTGTGCTTGGTGGGGTGTGCCCAAGGTGAAGATGTGATGCACCCGGCGCATGGTTTCGCTGCGCCTCTCATGCCGCGCAGCCCAAGCGCGAATCGCCAAGCCGCCCATGCTGTGCCCTACTACCACTGGAGGCAACCCCGTGGCTTGCTCAACTTGCGCAATGGCTTGCTCGACAGTGTCGGCATAATCAGTGATTGAGCCATAGGCCGGTTCTAAATCGACCGACACAAAGACACGCCCTTCGGCTCGAAGTTGGCGCATCCAATCCGTCCAGAATGCGCGATTACAAAAAAAACCATGCACTAACACCATGCCACGCTGCGGTGCAACATCAGCAGGTTTTGCTAATGTGTGATTGGCAATGGCTTGGTGGCGAAAAGGCTGCCACACGTGCATGATGGTCAGCGATGCCTTGGTTTCGGCCAACCAAGCGCACAGCCATTGAGCCAAGCTGGCGTAAGGCGTACTGTCGCGCCGATTGGCCCAAGCGGCCATAGAAAAAGATTGAATCAAAACCAGTGGTGTGATCAGAATGGGCAAACTCGCCATCCACACAGCCACTACCTTGTTATCTGGCCACAAATGCACAGCCCCAACCCAACTCACCAGCAGGAGGGCTACTGTCAAAAAGCGCTGAATCCACGCATTCGTCATAAAAAATCCCTATTGGCTTCGCCAATAGGGATTTTGCAGGGTTTTGGTGGTGATAGGTGGATTTGAACCACCGACATCAGCATTATGAATGCTGCGCTCTAACCAACTGAGCTATATCACCAAA
>JAAUOI010000079.1 GCA_012036375.1 Allobrachymonas sp.
AGCACACAGGGCAGCGTCCGGTCTATGGCAACACCAGCATTTTTCACACCAATCCCCACTGGCAAAACCTGCTCACCTTTAATGAATACTTTCACGGCGACAATGGGGCAGGCTTGGGCGCAAGCAGGCTTGCTTGTTGTACACCTACAGCATCCGGGCAGTGATGCGCCAGCGCTCAGGGGCGGTTTTGGGGCACTGCGAGCGGCCAGTCAGCCCGAGCAGTTGATCGCACGCCAGCAAGATGTGAAATTCGCAATCGAACAGATACTGCGCCAACGCGGCTCAGGCCAGAGCGCTTGGAGCAGCTTGCCGCTAGACAAATTCGCCATCACGGGGCACTCATTTGGCGCGCGCACCACGCTTGTGTCTGCCGGCTGGCAGCGCAATGGTACCAGTGGCGCAGAGCCGCTTGCGCAAGCTTTTATTGCCTTGAGCCCCGCGCTCGGCTCTACTTCGAGCTTGGAGTCAGCGCGCAAAGAACTGGCCAGCATTTCACGGCCGATGCTGGTTTGCACCGGAAGTATGGATGGTGAAATCATGGGCAACGGCGAAACGCCCGAGAGCCGCCGCATGGTGTTTGATGCGCTACCTGCTGGCAAAAAGGCGCTGCTCTGGCTTGATGAGGCCGATCATTTCACCTTTGCTGGCAACAGCAAACAAATTCCCAGCACTTTTTAGCCAAGCGCAGCAAACTGACACTCGGCTTAGAAGAACAGCAGCATGAGTTGATTGCCCGCACCACAACGGCGTGGCTCAAGGAGCACTTGCTCGGGCAAAGCATGCCAGCGCCCAGCGGACTCAGGGCGCAAGATCAGTGGCTGCGCGCCTAAAACAGCCAATTGACAAGCTCAAAATGCTATCTAATCAATAGCATTCGACGCTTATTTTATGCCGGCTAGAGGCTCAAAACACTTAAAAATTAAGCCTAGTTTAGCCTCTGTAAGCATTAGGAAACACCAAGCCTTCTAGCCCCAGCATTTTGGGTTTGGCAAATGGTTTCCATTGATCTTGCGGCTGGGCGAGGCGATCTGCAACGGCCCACCAAGCGCTGGGGTTCAGACCAATGCCAATATGACTGGCGACAACTTCGATGTTTTCCGTGTGCTCATGGCTGGTCTGCGGCGGCTGGTAACTGCCTTGCCAAGCGACGATGCCGTCGCTGCGCGAGAACACGCTGGTGGTGGGCACAGGTGGAGCTTGGTGCAAGCTGTATTTTTCGGTTTCACGATCCGCTTTGCGACCGCTGACAGCTTCGTAAATTCGCCAAGCGTGCGTAGAGCGCGGCGCACCGGCAAATGGCGTACCCAAAGTCACCACGCAGCGCACAGCCTCGGGCACTTCTTTGGACAGCTCGCGGGCATAGATGCCGCCCAAGCTCCAGCCCACGAGGCTGACTTTGCGGCCACTGACTTCAGCGGCTTCGCACACTCGCTCCCGCGCTGCATCCATTACGCCCGCACGCGGCCCAAAATTACTGCCTTGCTCCCAGCCCAGCACCTCATAACCCAAAGCCTTCAAATAGCCCCGCAGCGGCATGGTGGATGTGTCACTCGCGGCCAAACCGGGAAACACAATCACGGTATGCCCGTCGCCACGCGGCGCTTTCATCAGCGCAGGCCAAGCCGGCACAACTGCGCCAAACTCCCAAAACGCCCGCATCTCCATCGCCAGCAATGCCAACGATGGCGGCTCTTGATGCAGGTTTGCATGGTCATCAAGGGAAAATGAGGTGCTATCCGAGGCGGGTGGCGCAGCACGACGCTTGGCGCTGGTAGCAGAAGTTGGCGATGGATTGGAAGAACGTCGGGTCATAAAGAGCCCACAGGGCTTGGCATTGGCATACATGAATCAGATTGTCTAGCGCTTGGCTAGGCAAAAGGCTGCAAATTAGCAATGATCCGCGATTTGTAGCTTGACCTCTATTTTTAGGTCACCTGTGAGACCTGCAATCCCGTGGTTTACCCTGCAAATTGTTTCATGTGCTGTATTTTGGGCTGCTGGGAGGTGCTCATTTTGAAGCATTTTTGGCCTCTAGCCGGCATGAAATGTGCGCTAAGTGCTATTGATTCAATAGCAACTATGAGTTGATTGCTTGTCACAGTGCGGCTAAAGCGAAAAGCTTGTCAGCTTGGCAGCATGCAGTGGCGGCTAAAATAAAAGTTGTCATTTTATTCACGCCTGTCTTTTCATTGCAGATTTTTACCGTGCTCCCACAAGCTGAAATTGACCAAATCGCAAGCTTGCTGCGCTCTGGGCCGGCCTTTCAAGGCATGCCGCATGGCGTGGCGGTGCGCATCGCGGCCTTGATGAGCATGATCGTATTTCGGCCGGGTGAAAAGCTCACAGAGGATGAGTCTTCCAATCAAGGGCGATTGATGCTTTTGGTTTCGGGCGAAGCTGAGATCTCGAGCCGCAGCAGCAAAGATGGTAGTCATTTGGTGCATCGCGTGGCCCAACCCGGGCACATTATTGGCGAGGTGGGCTTCATTGACGGCCAGGCGCATTCGGCAACTTGTGAAGCGTTGGTCAAGTGTCACGTGGCGGTGCTCAGTCGTTCAGACTTTATTCAAATGTTTGAGGCCGATGCCTTGTCTGCTGCGCAACTCATGGCCGGCCTGCTGCGCTTGTTGGCGCGGCGCATCCGCCATGCCAACCGCTACATGGTGGCGCAAGATCAGCAGGTCTTGCAATTGCAAGCGGAAATGCTTTCGCTGCAAAAAGCCAAACCGCTGCGCTGAAGCGATCAAGCGCGGATCGCTTGTTATAGGCCTGCCCACATCTCAATGCGCGCATGACCTTTGGTTTGAAAACCAAAGTATTCGCACAATGCGGTAATGAGAATTTTTTAAGCGCAATACACCTCCTGCATGCAATGCTGTGCACATAATGCGTTTAGCTTGGTGTCAACCAGATAAACGAGCTTGAAGCAAAACGTACAACAGTAGATGAGGGGTTGATGGCATGCAAGAAGCCTATTTCACTTTGAGTCGGCGCAGTTTTGTGGGGGCGGCGGGCGCAGCAGGAGTGGCTGTGCTGCTCAGTCGCTATGATCTGGCGCACGCCAAGCCGCCAACGGCCTTACACCCTGCCGCAGCCAAGCATCCTGCGCCTCATGCGCATTTGAAGGCTGCGCCGGGTTGGTCAGGCGCACCGGGCAAAGCCCGCTATCGCATCGAAGGCATGGCCAAAGTCACGGGGCAAAAAATTTATGCACGCGACTTTCGTGCCAAAGATATGCCCGGCTGGCCTGTGCAAGAGCGCGTGGCCATGATTTTGCGCGCTCATGATGCCAGCAAGCTGTTTTTGGGTATTGATCTGAGCATGCTGCCAGCCGATGTGCAGCCTTGGAAAGTGATTCAGTTCAAGGATTTGGCAGCGCTCAATTTGAGCTTGCCTTGGTCCATGTGCCCGCCCGCAGCGGCAAACGCGCCGCCGCCTTTGCCGGGCAACCCGATGTGCCCGCCCGCACAGATGGCGCAGCCAAACTCCTGCTGGCTTGGCGACCAAATACGCAGCTCCGCAGTTTATGGGCAGCCGGTGGCGATTTTGCTATTCAACGATATGACGCAATTTCGCAGCGCCAAGCGTTTGCTGCAATTCAATCCACAAGTGATTAAAACGGGTGTCACTGCGCCACCCATGCGCTTTGCATCCTATAAACCGGTGAACTACCTCACGCGTTATGACGCACCGGGCGTGGCGCAGTTCTCGCAGGTGCAGCTTGGTGTGGAATCTGATCCGTTTGCGCCGAATTCCAGCAGTCAGCCCTATAACGAAACGGCCAAGCACATGCGCAGCTTGATTGATCAAAGCTTGGCGAACGCGGCGTATAAAAATTTCAGCGGCACGTTTTCTACCCAAGTGCTCGATCCGATGTTTATGGAGCCCGAGGCGGGCTTGGCTTGGCTGGATGGAACGAGCCAAACCATGCATTTGGTGCTGGGCACGCAGGCGACCAATGGGGATGTGGGCGACGTGGCCACCTTGCTGGCCAATAGCCCGCCAGCTTCGCGGGTCAAGCAGGTGTCCCTGTATTCCTGCTATCCGGGCGGTGGCTTTGGTGGCCGAGATGTATCGACCTTTCCACCGCTCTTGGCCGTGGCAGCGGCTGTGAGCGACGTACCCGTGCGGATTGCGCAAGATCGCTATGAGCAATTCCAATCGGGCTTGAAGCAATTGGCCAGCAGCATCACGCACAGCCTGGCTGTTGATGCGCAAGGTCAATTTGTGGCTTTCAAAAGCCAACAAAGCTTGCCTTCAGGCGGCAACAACAATTACAGCCAATTCGTGGCTATGCTCACGGCTTATTGCGGCCTCTCGGGCTATAACATCAAGCAGGCGTACGTCGATGCGACTGCGCAGCCCAGCCGTGGCGTGGTGGCCGGCTCGATGCGTGGCTTTGGCGGGCCGCAGGCGAGTTTTGCGGTGGAGAGCTTGGTGGACATCGCGGCAGTAGGGCTGGGTATGGATCCGATCACGCTGCGCGAAAAGAATGTGCTCAAGCAGTTTGATCGCACGATCACTGGCGCACCGCTCACGCAGCCGATGACCCTGGCCGAGATTTGCCGCTTGGCCAAGGCGCATACGGTGTGGAAAGATCGTGATCGCAGCAAAGCCGCCAAACTCAAGCAGGGCAATGGTATGGCGTGGGTTTCGCTTTGGCCAACCAAGCTTACGGCACTGGCACAGACGGCGTCATGGCCGAAGTGTCGATTTCGTCCCAAGGCGAACTCACTGTGCGCAGCAATTGTGTGGACATGGGCAATGGCAGCGCCACCACACTGGCGATCAGTACAGCCACTTTCGCCGGCAATAACGCGAGCCATGTTCAGATGGGCGATGTGGGCAGTTTCGCAGCGCTACAGATGACGCAAGATGGCAAAACCAATCCCGATTGGAGCAACTCGAAATGGACGGCTTCTTTTTCGATGTCATCCAGCGCTTGCCTGACGGCTTTTCATCAAGTACACGTCACTGAGCAAGCCACACGCGCCTTGTTTGATGCGGCGCTGTTGCCTGCTGCGGCTGCCCTGTGGAATAAGCCTTTGGCGCAGTTGCTGGGTAAAACTGTGTGGCAGGGCGGGCAGTTGACTGCGCCAACGATTGCCGGCCTGCCGCCCATCAGCCTGCAAGCGCTGGCTGCTCAAATTTATGGGGCAGGTTTGCCCAAAGGCGCGATGGTGCATGGCCTGTATCAAGGCGAATGGGTCAGAGCCAGTTATGTGATCAATGGCAATAAAACCTTGATGCCGATTGACGGCTTGGCGTTGCAAAACGCCCAAGCAGAGCAGGCATGGCAAGTCATTACACGGCAAGATGTGATCCCACCCAATCCGAACGCGCATTTGTATGGCCGAAGCCTGTTTGCGCCCTCGGGTGCGCTCGTAGCGGTAGAAATTGATCAGCAAACTGGTATTCCCAAAGTGACACAAGTGCAACTGTGGGTGGATGCGGGCAAGGTGTTGCAGCCTGATTTGTTGCTCGGACAAGCACAAGGCGGCGTAGCCATGGGCATTGGTTATGCGCTCTTGGAAAACCTGCCCTTGGAAGCCGGCGGCGCAGGCAACGGCCGCTGGAATTTGGATCAATACCATGTAGCGCTTGCCTGCGATATGCCCAGCGTTTTAAACATCATGCCACTGCCAACTCAAGACACCACAGCCAAAGGGATCGCAGAGGCCGTGCTCTGCCCCATCGCGCCAGCGATTGCAAATGCGATTGCGCACGCTACTGGCAAGCGATTCAACAGTCTGCCGATTACCGCAGCGCAAATTGTGGGAGTCACAAAATGAAGCAAGTCACCGTGAGCTTCACGCTCAACAACCGCCCCGTTACCGCCACCGTGCCTGACGATTTGGTTTTGGTGGATTATCTGCAAGAAGAGCAAAACCTGAGTGGCACGCGATTGTGTTGCGGCATCGGCGTGTGCAAGGTGTGTACCGTCAAGTCGCAGCGCGTTCCGTCTGCGCAAGGTCAGCCGATGCTGGCTTGCTCCACGCCCGTGCGCTCCTGCAAGGCCAAAGCATCACCACGATTGAAGGCGTGGGCAGCCCGCTGCAGCCGAGCAAGGTGCAGCAGGCGTTTTTGGATCATTTTGCGTTTCAGTGTGGTTACTGCACACCTGGCTTTGTGATGGCCACCACCATGCTGATCGAGCGGCTTCGCGTTGCGCCCGTGCCCGCCAGTCAACTAGATGCTGCCATTGCCCAAGCCGTGGGCGAGCATATTTGCCGCTGCACCGGCTACGCGAAATATGATGCTGCGATTCGCGCGGTGATCTTGGCTGAACCCGGTTTGGTGACAGGGAGCGCAAAATGAAACGAATGGCTTTTTATTTGACGCTGGGCTTCGTAGGGCTGATCGCGCATTCCAGTGTATTCGCTCAAACTTTTTACCAATACGGTGCGCAATGCGCCAAAGAAGTCACCCCGATTCCTGCCTTTAGCTGCATGGCTGGAGAGAAGATCCCGATCACCATCAATGGCCAAATCACCACGAGCTTCACCGCCACTTGCGACAAACCTTCCTTGCTCAAAGCCACCGACGCCGGCGCACAAGGCCAATGCGTGCCGGGCTCACGCGCACTCGTGCTGCGCGACGATGCGAAGGCGCAAATCAGCGCGATTTGCCGCAAGCATGTGGTGCGCGAGCCTGACAGTCCACTGTTTGACGAAATCAATATCGTCTCGCACAACCTCACCAATGGCAAAACCTGCTGGTTCACTGCCAAAGCGGCGATTCCCTATCAAGCAGATCGAGGCATCAATGGCGCAAGGCTCGTGCCTTCGCCAAGTGGCCTGCCCAGTGCAGCTGTCTCAAGCAAAGCGCCGCGCGGCTATGAGTTGATTCACCCAGCCAGTGAAACTTTGCAACCGAATTGGCGAGACGCTTGGCGCGTCGAAAAAACCACTTTGCCCAACCCTGCCGCCGTTTGGATGAGCCCCGAAACCTTGGTCAAACGCGAGCCTGCCTGCACCACCTGCCACGACAGCGGCCCCTTCATGTACAGCCCTTATATTGCGCAAACCACGCAATTGCCCGGCGATCCCTTTGGCAAATACCAGCCGCGTGCGATCGGCCAAGCCTTCAAAGTCTGGCCGCAACCCTTCGCCCTGACAACGCGCGGCAACACCTGCACCACCTGCCACCGCATGGGCAATATGAATTCTTGCGCTGTGGCAAGCCTGCAAGCCACGGGGCGCAAACCGCAAGAGGGTGGCAATGCCTGGAGCCAAGAATTCCCGCAATCGCACTGGATGAGCCCCGGCAATTTGCACAGCCGTTTGCAGTGGGATCAAGCCTTTATCAAGAGCCTGAATGAGATCGTGGATTGTTGCAACAATTCCAATGCAGCGCAGTGTCAAAAAATATCATATGAGGCCATGACTGCCAGTCCGAACAAGCGCTTAAGCAAAAGCAAATAGGACTAAGCGCGCATGTTGATCTTGCCCCCAGTGCACAAGACATCGAATCGATGCCTTTGTTTGATCGCATAGACATGCAGCGCATCAGTTGTGTGACCACGGCAGCGCAGGCCAGCACCGCCGCAGAGCAATTGAAACAAGCCAGTGTCTGGGGTTTTGATACCGAATCGAAGCCGACGTTTCGAGTGGGCGAAATCTCTACTGGCCCGCATGTGTTGCAGCTTTCCACGCTACAGCACGCATGGGTGTTTCAGTTGCACGACATGGATTGCCGAGCGGTGGCGGCTGAACTGTTGGCGATGCCGGGGATTGTCAAGGCAGGTTTTGGTTTACGCGATGATCAACAGCGCATTCGCAGCAAGCTGGGCATTGAGCCGCAAGGTATTGTAGAGATCAATACCTTGTTTCGTAAGCTGGGTTATCGCAAAGAGCTGGGTGTGAAAGCGGCGGTGGCGGTGTTGTTCAAGCAGCGCTTTGTGAAATCGAAAAAAGCTTCCACGAGCAATTGGGCTTTACCGCATTTAAGCGAGCAGCAGTTGATGTATGCAGCCAATGATGCCTACGCGGCTGCGCGGGTTTGGCATGCGCTGCAAACCCCGCATGAATCACAGGAGGCAAATGAAATGGGGCAGAAATCTCGGACAATCAAGGTATGACTGATACATTGACCCACCCACCTGCCGCCCCAACCGCTCCTTCAGGGCTTCCCGATCACCTGAGCATTGACCCGCGCAGCCCGTATTACTTGGCGGCAGCACTTGAGCGCGAAATCGGTATTCGGCTCAATGGCAAAGAGCGCTTTGATGTAGAGGAATATTGCATCAGCGAAGGCTGGGTGAAAGTGCCCGCTGGCAAAACGGTGGATCGAAAAGGGCGACCTTTGCTCATCAAGGTCAAAGGCAAAGTCGAAGCTTTTTACAGATAGAGCGCTTTGATGGTGCTTCTAGAAATTCGATTTTCGGGATGTAGTGCTAGGAGTCTGGGCAGCACACTGGAATCTACTTGAGGTACATGAGGATAGCGAGCACCGCCCAACGACGCAATTCGCCCGGAAATGAATTGATAGAAGTGCCCTAAGCCGTTGTCTTCACATCGAGCGTGATCTCGGTGAACGACGGGCCAGTATCTTCTTCTTCCTCGGGCTGTTCGGCAGCTTTTTTGGCGGCTTCAAAATCATTGGCCAAGCGCCACATGAGGTTGGTAGGACTGTCGGCATGGTTGATACCTTCTTTGCGCTCTACAGTGCCCTCCACAATCAAACGGGCAATGTCTTGCTCAAAGGTTTGTGAGCCATCGGTCATCGATTTTTCCATGGCCTCCTTTACGCCAGAAAAATCACCCTTTCGATCAGGTCTTGCACTAATTTGGTGTTGTACATGATCTCCACGGCCGGTGCTCGCTTGCCCTCCACTGTGCGCAAGAGACGCTGCGAGACGATGGCTTTGAGCGCGGCAGCCAAGTCGCCCAGCATGGTGGGGCGCACTTCCACGGGGTAGAAGCTCAAGATGCGGTTGAGCGCTTGGTAGCTGTTGTTGGCGTGCATGGTGGCCAAGCACAGGTGGCCTGATTGCGCATAGGCTATGGCGGCGCTCATGGTTTCACGGTCACGAATTTCGCCAATCAAAATCACGTCCGGCGCTTGGCGCAGCGCGTTTTTCAGCGCCGTTTGCATGGTCATGGTGTCTGAGCCCACCTCGCGCTGGTTGACGATGGATTTTTATTCGTGAAGATGAATTCAACGGGGTCTTCTACGGTGAGGATGTGGCCATTTTGCCGCTGGTTACGGTAATCGAGCATCGCGGCCAGTGTGGTGGATTTGCCAGCGCCGGTTGCGCCCACCATGAGGATGAGACCACGCTTTCCATGATCATGTCGGCCAGCGAGGCCGGTACGTTCAGCCCTTCCAGCGGCGGGATTTCGGTGGCGATATAGCGGATCACGCAGGCATAGGTGCCGCGCTGCTTCATGGCTGATATTCGGAAGTTGCCCACGCCTTCGATAGCATGCGCCATGTTCAGCTCATGGGTTTCTTCCAGTTCTTCAATGCGTGTCGGAGGGAGCACTTCGGCCAGCAGGTTTTTGACGGCATCAGCAGGCAGGGCTTGGCTGTTGATGGGCACGGCTTGGCCGTTGATTTTGATCGTGGCCGGAGCAAAGGCAGATAGGTAGACATCCGAGGCTTTTTTCTCAGCCATCAGCTTCAAAATGCGTTCCATCATGCCCATGGCGTGCTCCTCAAAAACCTAGGTGACAAGGTTTATATGCTATCAATTAAATAGCACTCCGCGCAGGTTTCATGCCGGCTAAGTGCCTAAAATGCTTCAAAAACTAGGGTGTACAGGCATTGTGCCTGCAAATACCTTGCGCAGCAAGTGCGTGTCTTTGCAGCCCGTTTGTGTCGTGGCATCAAGTCATCAATCGCGCAGCAAGTCATTGAGCGAGGTGCTAGCGCGGGTTTTGGCATCGACCGTTTTCACGATGATCGCGGCATAGGTGTTGTAGGCCACGCCAGCTTTCGTCGTCTTGGGCATGCTGCCGCTGATGACGACGGAGCCCGAAGGCACACGGCCATAGATCATCTCGCCCGTATCGCGGTTGAAAATCGGTGTACTCTTGCCGATGTACACGCCCATGCCGATCACGGAATTTTCTTCGACGATCACGCCTTCCACCACTTCAGAGCGTGCGCCAATGAAGCAGTTGTCTTCAATGATGGTGGGATTGGCCTGCAAGGGTTCGAGCACGCCGCCCAAGCCCACGCCGCCTGAGAGGTGCACGTTTTACCCACTTGCGCGCAGGAGCCCACGGTGGCCCAGGTATCCACCATCGTGCCTTCATCGACATAGGCACCAATGTTCACATAGCTGGGCATCAAAATTGCGCCTTTGGCAATGTAGCTGCCCCGGCGAGCAACCGCTGGCGGCACAATGCGCACGCCCGTGGCCTTGAGTTCTTCTGCGGACAGGTGTGAGAATTTGGTTTTGACTTTGTCAAAGAAGCCCAGATCGCCCGCTTTCATGATGGAGTTGTCGTTCAAGCGGAAAGAGAGCAGAACAGCTTTTTTCAACCACTGATGCACCGTCCACTGACCCACGCCTTCGCGCGTGGCCACGCGCAGGATGCCTTTGTTGAGCTGACTGATGGCGTGTTCGACCGCTTCTTTGATTTCGGCAGGGGCGGAGGTGGTGGAGAGATTCGCGCGGTTGTCCCAAG
>JAAUOI010000080.1 GCA_012036375.1 Allobrachymonas sp.
GATAGTTTCGCGCGTGAAGCAGGTAAAGTAAATGCAAAGCGTGAGCCTTTGCCAAGCTCGGATGTGATTCGTAGCTCGCCACCGTGGCGTTGCACGACATGCTTGACGATAGACAAACCCAAACCAGTGCCGCCGCTTTCTCGTGAGCGGCTTCTGTCTACGCGGTAAAAGCGCTCGGTCAGGCGTGGCAAATGCTCGGGCGCGATGCCTGCGCCGCTGTCTTGTACGGAAAACTCTAGCCGATCATCGGCTAGAAGTTTCAGGCTCACATCCACAGTGCCACCGGGCGGCGTGTAGCGCAGGGCGTTTTGCACGAGATTGCTCGTGGCGCTTAGCAACTCGGTGCGGTCGCCTAACAATTGAATGGAGTCCGTTTCACAAGAAAAATGCAAACGATGCGAGTTGTTACCGGGCAAATCCATCACCTGTAGCATCGCGTGGGCATCGCGTTCGAGCTGATCCATCAATGCTTTAGCGGGCAACGCAGTTTCATAGCTGGGAGCAGGGCTGGCTTCGAGGCGAGAGAGCGTGAGCAAATCACTGACCAAGCTTTGCATGCGCTGGCTTTGCTCCTGCATCAGACTCAAGTAGCGATTGCGCTGGGTTTCATCTAAGGGCAAATTTTGCAAAGTCTCGACAAAGCCCGAGAGCACAGTCAGAGGCGTGCGAATCTCGTGTGAGACGTTGGCCACAAAATCGCGCCGCTGTGCTTCAGCCAACTCAAGTGCGGTGATGTCGCGCACCAGCATCAGCAAACGCGAGACATTGCCCTGCACGTTGGAGCCATAGCGATGCAACTGAGCCGACAAGCGCTTGGGGTGCTGCGCGGTGCTGCTGGCGGTTTCAAACACCACCTCCTCGCCGTAGTCGCCTTCTTGCAGATAGTGAGTGAATTCAGGCGCACGCACTAAATTCGTGATGTGCTGCAAGAGATCGCGCTGTGCATCGATCTCCAAAAGCTGCGCACCCGTTTGGTTACACCACTCAATGCGGCCTTGACTGTCCAGCAGTAACACCCCGTTGGGGGAGGCTTGAATCGCTTGTAGAAAATCTTGCAAACGCTGGTCACTTTGCGTGAGCATTTGATCTTTGCCGCGCAGCAGATGGCGCACGCGCTGCGTGAGCTGCCCCCACACACCGGGCGTGTCTTGCATCACGAGACCTGCTTGCGCGTTGCGCAGTTGCTGGTCAAATTGATTAAAGCGCCAACTGTCCCAAGCCAGCCAAGCCAAGGCTCCTGCCAAACCGCCCCAGACGGCATTTTTTAAAGAAAATAGGGCGATAGCCGGCAAGAAACCTGCGCAGAATGCTATCAAAAAGAGAGTGAACCGGCGCATGCCGAAACTCTAAGCCAAGCTCAGGCTACTGAGCGCAAAGCGGGCGCAATTTGTGCCGTTAATCGGTAACCTGCGCCACGCACTGTATCAATCATGCCACCCGCGCCCAGCAAAGCTTCGCGCAGGCGCTTGATATGGACGTCACCGTGCGCTCTTCAATGAATACATGGTCACCCCAAACCTTGTCGAGCAGTTGCGCCCGGCTGTGCACACGCTCGGGATGACTCATCAAATAGCGCAGCAGCTTGAATTCAGTCGGGCCAATTTTGAGTTCTGCGCCTTGCCAAGTGACACGGTAAGTCGAGCCATCCAGCTCCAAATCGCCAACGCGCACCGCGCCTGTGGATTGCTCTGGCGCACGCCTGCGCAAAATAGCGCGAATACGAGCCATCAGCTCTTGGGTGGAAAAGGGTTTAGTGATGTAGTCATCCGCGCCGGCATCTAAGCCCTGAATCTTGTCTTGTTCTTCGCTGCGAGCCGTGAGTAGCAAAATCGGCACTTGCCGCGTGCGCTCAGCGCTACGCCATTTGCGTGAGAGGGCAATACCGCTTGCACCAGGCAGCATCCAATCGAGCAAGATGATGTCGGGCAAGACGGCATCGAGCTCTAACTGTGCTTGTTCGCCATCCATGCAAATGACTGGCTCAAACCCGTTATGACGCAAATTGATCGCCAGCAATTCGCTGATGGCTGGCTCGTCTTCCACAATCAGAGCACGCATTTTTTCATGTTGTTTAAGGCTCTGTTGGTTTCAGCTCAAAGCTGACTCGATTTCAGAAATCGAGCTGTGGCGAACGTCCGTGCCTTCGACAATGTAGATCACCGATTCGGCCACATTCTTGGCGTGGTCGCCAATGCGCTCCAGCGCCTTGGCCACAAACAGTAAATCCAGCGAAGGCGAAATCGTGCGCGGATCTTCCATCATGTAAGTGACGAGTTTGCGAATGAAGCCGTTGAATTCCAAATCAATCGCATCATCTTCTTTGAGAATCTCCACCGCCATTGCGGTGTCCAAGCGAGCAAAAGCATCCAGCGATTTGCGCAACAAGCCGCTGGCCAGTTCCACGGCCAAGCGCAGCTCGCCAGAGGGCAGTGAACGCGCTGCACCGCTGGCGATCATGCTTTTGACCATGCGTGCAATCTTCTGCGCTTCATCACCGGTGCGCTCTAAATTCGCTGTGACGCGCGAGATCGCCATGAGGAGACGCAAATCGCGTGCGGTCGGCTGGCGGCGGCCAATGATGCTCATCAAATCGCGGTCAATCTGCACTTCCATCGCATTGACTTTTTGCTCTGCGGTGATCACACGATCAGAGGCTTCGGCGCTGAAGGTGGAAAGCGCCTCAATTGCGCCGCGCATTTGTGATTCAACCAAACCGCCCATTTCCATCAGACGGTTGGAAACAGCATTCAGATCGGAATCGAATTGTGTGGATAAGTGTTTATCAGCCATGATGTTGCTCTCCTGATGATCAGCCGAAGCGGCCGGTGATGTAGTCTTCTGTCTCTTTGCGAGCGGGCTTGAAGAACATGCTCTCCGTATCGCCAAATTCCATCAAATCACCCAGGTACATATAGGCCGTGTAATCACTGCAACGCGCTGCTTGCTGCATGTTGTGCGTCACGATCACCACGGTGTATTCATCTTTAAGCTCGGCAATCAGTTCTTCGATTTTTGCCGTGGAGATCGGATCAAGCGCAGAGCAGGGCTCGTCAAGCAGCAGCACTTTGGGCAGTACCGCAATGCCGCGCGCAATGCACAGGCGCTGCTGTTGGCCGCCTGAGAGGCTCGCGCCGTTTTGATTGAGTTTGTCTTTGACTTCGCCCCATAGCGCCGCCTTGCGCAGCGCCCATTCCACGCGATCATCCAGCTCGGAGCTGCTCATGTTTTCAAACAGCTTCACGCCAAAGGCGATGTTGTCGTAGATCGACATCGGAAACGGCGTGGGCTTTTGGAAGACCATGCCCACTTGGGCGCGAATGAGCGCCACATCTTTTTACTCGTGAGCAAATTTTCACCATCGAGCTCAATTGAGCCTGTGGCGCGTTGCTCGGGATACAGCTCAAACATACGATTCATCGTGCGCAACAGGGTTGATTTGCCGCAGCCAGATGGTCCAATGAAAGCCGTAACTTTCTTCTCAGGAATCGTCAGGTTGATATTTTTGAGCGCATGAAATTTACCGTAGTAAAAATTCAAATCTTTGACCAAGAGCTTGGCAGGCTCGGTGGGAAGACGGGGTTTGTTGGCAGTTTCCATGAGGTGTCAGTCGTTAAATTATGTGGAACGTGTCATTTATTTATTGCGGGTCAAGACGCGGGCAAGGATGTTGAGCCCCAGCACGGCCACCGTGATGATCAGCACGCCAGCCCAAGCCAGCTTTTGCCAGTTTTCATACGGGCTCATCGCAAATTTGAAAATCGTCACCGGCAGGCTGGCCATCGGCTCACCCAAGCTGCTCGTCCAAAATTGATTGGACAGCGCGGTGAACAAGAGCGGCGCGGTCTCGCCCGCAATGCGAGCAACCGCCAACAAAATACCTGTGACCACGCCAGCTCGTGCGGCGCGTAACGTGATGCTCATCACGACTTTATACTTGGGCGTGCCCAGCGCATAGGCCGCTTCGCGCAAACCTGCTGGAATGAGCGCCAGCATGTTTTCCGTGGTGCGGATGACCACAGGAATCACAATCAGCGCGAGTGCCACGATGCCTGCTGCTGCACTGAATGATTGACCTGTGCCACGATCACCGCATAGACAAACAGGCCAATCACGATGGACGGTGCAGACAGCAAAATATCGTTCACAAAGCGCGTGACTGAAGCCAGTTTGCTCTTCGCGCCATACTCGGCCAAATAAATGCCTGCCATGATGCCGATAGGCGTGCCGACCAAGGTGGCCAGCGAGACCATCAAAAATGAACCGTACAGGGCATTGGCCAAGCCGCCCGCATCATTAGGTGGGGGGGTCATTTCGGTGAACACGGCAAGCGATATGCCTGCCAAACCCAAACGAAGCGTTTCCCACAAAATCCAAGCGAGCCAAAACAGGCCAAACGCCATGGCGGCCAGCGAGAGAAACAGTGCCATGTGATTGGCCAATTTGCGGCGTGCAAACTTGGCAGCACGCGTCTGCTCAGTGGATTGGCGAGGTGTTTTCATCGCAGAGCTTGAGCCTGATGCATCGGATGGGCTGGGCATGACGGCGCTCATGTGCGTGCTCCTTCGCCCTTGCGCAGTTGCGAGAGCATGACTTTGGACAATGCCAGCACCACAAAGGTGATGAAAAACAGCACCAAACCAAGGTACATGAGCGAGGCTTGATGCAAGCCCTCGGCCGCTTCAGCAAACTCGTTGGCCAATGCAGAGGTGATGCTGTTGGCTGGTTCAAACAAGCTCAGCGAGTCAAGTTGGTTGAAATTGCCGATCAGAAAAGTGACCGCCATAGTCTCGCCGAGTGCGCGGCCCAAGCCCAGCATGATGCCGCCAATGACTCCAGCCTTGGTGTAGGGCAGCACGACTTTCCACATGACTTCGGTGGTGGTCGCGCCCAAACCATAAGCCGATTCTTTGAGCAATGCAGGAGTGACTTCAAACACATCGCGCATCACAGAGGCAATGAAGGGAATGATCATGATGGCCAGCACAATGCCCGCCGAAAGCAGGCCAATACCAACCGGGGGGCCCGAGACGAAAGCCTCTAAATACGGCACACCTTTGAGCAGCTTTTGCAGCGGCTGCTGAATGTAGGTGGCGAGAATGGGGCCGAACACCAGCAAACCCCACATGCCATAGACAATCGAGGGCACGGCCGCGAGCAGCTCAATCGCTGTGCCCAGTGGGCGCTTGAGCCAAGCGGGCGACAGCTCGGTGAGAAACAACGCAATGCCAAAGCTCACAGGTACGGCAATGACCAGCGCGATGATCGACGTAGCCAGCGTGCCATAAATCATCACGAGGCCACCGTATTTGTTTTGTACGGGATCCCATTCGGCATTGGTCAAGAAGCCCAAACCGTTTTGCGTAATCGATGGCCAAGCACCGAAGAGGAGCGAAATGATGATCGCAACGAGCAAACCCAAAGTCAACATGGCTGCGGACTTTGCGCCCCAGCCAAAGAGTTTGTCGATGAATGCCGTGGAGGAACTGCTGACAGTGCTGCTCATGATGTTATGGGGCTATTTTTAAAGCGTTTTAAGGGGTTAGCCGGCGTAAAACCTGCGCGGAGTGCTATGGATTTAATAGTCCACAGCACAACGCTCAGGTCTGAGTCATCATAGGGTTATGAGGATGATGGCTTACTTGAATGCCACTGGCTTGCCGCTGGCATCTTTGATTTCTGCCCAAGCGCGGCGAATCGCGGCTTTGGAGGAGTCAGGCATCGGCACGTAATCCAAATCGGCGGCGGTTTTGTCGCCTTGCATGATCGCCCAATTGAAGAAATTCAAAGCTGCCGTGGCGTTTTGTGGTTTGTCTTGCGTTTTGTGCATCATGATGAAAGTTGCGCCGCTGATTGGCCAAGAATTGGCACCGGGTTGCTGCGTCAAGATTTGATAGAAGCTTTTGTTCCAATCTGCACCGGCTGCGGCGGCTTTGAAGGTTTCATCATCAGGCGCAACAAATTTGCCATCGGCATTTTGCATTTGCACAAAGTTGAGTTTGTTTTGCTTCACATAGGCATACTCAAGGTAGCCAATCGAGTTGGGCAAGCGACCCACGAATGCGGCCACGCCTTCGTTACCTTTACCGCCTGCGCCCACGGGCCAGTTCACGGCTGTGCCTTCGCCGACTTTGGCTTTCCATTCGGCGTTTGCTTTAGACAGATAGTTAGTGAAGATAAAGGTGGTGCCAGAGCCGTCGGCGCGGCGCACGGGCGCGATGTCTGCATCAGGCAAGTTCACGCTGGGATTCAGTGCTTTGATTGCAGCATCATTCCACTTGGTAATTTTGCCCAAGTAGATGTCGCCGAGCACTTGGCCGTTCATGCGCACTTGGCCGGGATTCAAACCCTTGATGTTGATCACGGGCACTACGCCACCAATCACGGTGGGGAATTGCACCAAGCCTTTTTTGGCCAAGTCGTCATCTTTAAGTGGCGCATCCGAGGCACCGAAATCCACCGTCTTGGCATCAATCTGGCGCATGCCAGCGCCCGAACCCACGGATTGGTAGTTGATCTTCACGCCGGTGGCTTTGTTGTAGTCAGCAGCCCATTTGGAGTAGAGCGGGGCGGGGAATGACGCGCCAGCGCCAGTAATCTCTTGCGCTATAGCACTGCCTGTAAAGCTGGCCGACAGCGCGACGGCTGCGAACAAGGAGGTTTTGAACGAACGATTCATGAAGGTCTCACTTTGCAAAAAAATACCGCCAAGCGGCTTGTTGATGAGTGAACTGTAGGTGCTGATTGTGACGGCTTTATGACAGTCACAAGAATTTTTGTGTCATCGTTTATTCATCAAACTTCATGGAATTGACACCTTCTCTCAGTAGTATCCCTAGGTATCATCATTTCGTTTGAATATTAGTTAAGTCATTGATTTTGAATGATATTTTGCGTTATATCCGATGCCACTGAGCTGATTGTGTTTAACTTTTGAGGGAAAATAGCATGAAAATCCAACGTCGCCAATGTCTAAAAATGGGAGTGGTTGCAGGCGCGAGCTTGTGCGCTCCAGTGGCCTGGTCACAGAGCGCCAGCGCACGCAGCCTATGGTGGGGCAAATTGCCGATGTCTCCAACGCCTACCAAGATATTTCTAAAGATTTCGTCATTGGCAGTCGCACGGCTTGGCAAGAGATCAATGCGGCAGGCGGCATTCGCGGCCAGCGCGTGCGTCATCTGGTCATTGAGACGGATGGCTCGGCGGCGCAAGCTGACAGCGCTTGGAAGCAACTGCGCGAGGATGACAACTGCATTGCCAGCTTTGGCTCTTGCGCTGATTCTCTGGCTGTTTACCTCACGAACAAGAACAGCGCCGAGCGCAACGAGCTGGCGCACGCTGCGCCGTGGCTACAGAACTCAGCGATTGACATTGAGCGCGGCACATTTCCTATTTTCTCAACTCGCGAGGCGCAAATTCAGCATGCCTTGCAGAGCATGAGCAATGTGGGTATCAACGGTCTGACGGTGGTCTACAAAAACGAGCGCGATGTGTTGGCCAACACCTTAGACATTCAACGCATTGCAAAAAATTTGAAATTGACACTCAAGCAAATGCCGGTGCAAGCCGATTTGATTGCTCAGGCTCGCCAAATCAGTGCGACGCAAGTGCCGCTGGTCTTGTTTGTGGGGGGTACGCCAGAATTGGTGCAGTTCATGCAAGGCTGGAATCGCTCAGGCGGCATTCGCTACATCGTGGCGCTGGCCGATGTGAATTTGCAGACTGCGCTGCAAATGAGCGGCGGCAAGCATGTGCCAGTGATTGGCACGCAGGCGGTGCCTGTGGTGTCGTCATCTATTCAGATTGCGCGGCGCTTTCGCGCGGCTTTGGCCAAATACTTTGATGAACCGCCAACCGCGTTGAGCCTAGCCGGATACGTTTCTGCGCGCTACACGGCCACGGTCATGCAATCGGCCAAATCACTCACACGCGCCTCCGTGTATGAAGCCTTTTCACGCCGCAGCACGATGGATTTGGATGGCTTTCGCATCGAGGTCGAAAATGGCCGCTTGCAAAGCGCTTTTGTCACGCAATCGATGATGAGCTTGGATGGCCGGGTGATTGGCTAACTGCTCCTGAATGCATAGCACTCCGCGCATGCTCCATAAAGGCTAACTGCCGATATGGCTTCAAAAATCAACTGTAAGCCCGAATGAAACACCTGTGACTGTCATCAATCTGTCACAGCAAGTCGATGTAATCATGCGGTTCTAACTTAACCATTTCACTTGCATCATGCCCCACCAGCCTTCTTTCAAACTTGCCGCTGCCGCACTGTGCGCGGCTGTGTTGTCTGTCATGAGCTTTGCCCATGCGCAACAAGCGATCAACCCATCTCAGCCGCAGGGCATCTATTTCAATCGCATCAGCTACTTTGCAGCGGTGAACAACCTGCCCGCAGAGCGCGATCGCAGTAAAAAATCGGTGGCAGAAATTGTGGCCGCCACAGAAGACGGCATGCTGCTGGCCTACACCGATGGCGAGCAAAAAGCTTTGGGTCTGGTGGATATTCGTGATCCTGCGCAGCCCAAGCCAGCCGGCTTCATTGCATTGGACGGCGAGCCCACCTCGGTGGTCATCACGGCGGGCAAAGCCTTGGTGGCCGTGAACACAAGCAGCCGTTTTGTGCAGCCCGAAGGATCTCTGGTGGTGATTGACCTGAAAACACGTGCTATTGTGGAGCGCTGCACATTGCTTGGGCAGCCTGATTCGCTGGCGCTCGATGTCAAAGCGCAGCATGTGGTGATTGCGATTGAAAACGAGCGCGATGAAGCACTGAACAAAGGCGAAATTCCGCAAACGCCCGCAGGGCATGTGAGCATCATCCCCTTAAAGCGCGGCATGCCCGACTGCACCCAGCAGTTCCCCATTTCGATGGAAGGCTTGGCAGAAGTCGCGCCCAGCGATCCTGAGCCAGAGTTTGTAAAAATCAATGCGCAAGGCATTGCGGTGGTCTCACTGCAAGAAAACAACCACATCGCCTTGGTGGATGTGGCCAAGCGGCAGGTGGTGGGGCATTTCAGCGCAGGAAAAGTGAACCTGCGCGAGATTGACAGAAAGCGCGATGGCATCATCAATGCCACAGAATCGGCTGCTGATGTGCTCCGCGAGCCCGATGCCGTGGTGTGGCTGGACAACGAGCGCTTCGTCAGTGCCAATGAAGGCGATTACAAAGGCGGCTCGCGCGGGTTTTCTATCTTCAACAAAAGCGGCAAAGTTAGAATACGACAGCGGCAATTTCCTCGAACACGAAGCGATGCGCTTAGGGCACTACCCCGAGAGCCGCTCGCAGGCCAAAGGCGCGGAGCCCGAGGGCGCAGAAGTGGCCGTGTTTGGCAAAGATCGCTTGATTTTCATTGCCGCCGAGCGGGCATCACTCGTCTTTGTATTTCAAGACATGGGCGCAGGAAAAGCGCCGAAATACCTGCAAGCCTTGCCCACGGGTACAGCGCCTGAAGGCTTAGTGGCGATTCCTAGCCGCAATTTATTGGTTGTCGCTTCTGAGGCGGATGGCGCTGTGCGCTCTGGCTTGATGATCTATGCCCGCAATGCTGATGTGCCGGCGTATCCCACGCTGATGTCCAACGACACCGCAGCAGGCGCGCCGATTCCTTGGGGCGCGATTTCGGGCATCAGCGCCGACCGCAGAGTTGCCAACCGCTTTTGGGCCGTGACGGACAGCGTGTATTCCACGAGCCGCATTTTGCAAATTGACACCGCCACCCGCCCCGCGCTGATCAGCAACGCGATCACCCTCACCAAAGACGGCAAAGCCGCAGGCTACGATGCAGAAGGCATCGCGCAGCGCACGGACGGTAGCTTCTGGGATTGCCTCAGAAGGCGATCCAGACAAACGAGGCGGCGCTGTGCCCAATAGGCTGCTGCGCGTGTCTGCACGCGGGGAAGTGCAAGAAGAGATCAGCTTGCCGCCTGAGATGAATGCGCTCTACACCCGTTTCGGCTTTGAAGGCGTGACCGTCACAGGCGAGGGCGCAAACGAGATGGTGTGGATCGCGGTGCAGCGCGAGTGGAAAGATGACCCTGTGGGCTTGGTCAAAATTCTGCGCTATGTGCCCGCCAGCAAAACCTGGGGCGTGCTGCACTATCCCTTGGAGAAAACCACTGCCAAGGGCGCTTGGGCAGGCTTATCGGAGATCACGGCGGTGGGCACAGACCGCTTCATCGTGATTGAGCGTGACAACCAATTTGGCTCGGACGCTCTCAAAACCTTGTACAGCTTTTCTGTCTCGGGCTTGCAGCCGACTGCCTTGGGCAGCAGCAATGTGCCCGTGGTCAGGAAGCAATTGCTGCGCAACTTGCAAGCTGATTTGCAAGCGCGCGCGGCTATGTGCTCGACAAGGTGGAGAGCTTTGCCATCGATGCAGCAGGCAATGCCATCATCATCACCGACAACGATGGTGTCGAAGGCGGCAGCAATGGCGAGACGCAGTTGATCCGCTTAGGATTCATTGCCCGTTGGCTCGCTGAC
>JAAUOI010000081.1 GCA_012036375.1 Allobrachymonas sp.
TGACGATGTCGTGCTTGACGTTGATGGCGTAATCGCCGCGCTTGAGCGTGTAGGTCTTGATGTATTTGATGCCGCCCATCTCTTGCGACTCGAAGCGCAGGGTGAGCTCGTTTTGACCGTCTTTCAAGCTGCGCTCGCCGGAGAAACTCATGGGCGTGTAGTGATCGGGCAGACGCGGCTGACCATTCAAGCCGAGCACACCAGCTTGCGCTTCATAGGCGCGACCAGCGCTGCGGTCAAGTAAAACGACATTTTTATTCGGATCAAGCTTGTCTTTTTTGGCATCGAGCTCACGATGCTGCAACAACTCGGCGCGGATGATGTTGCCGCCCTCGCTAGCGAAGGTGAGCTTCAAGACATCTGTGGAAACTTCCCAAGTTTGCGCTGGTGCAGCGGGGGTCTGGGCTGGCGTAGCGGGGCCGGGTTGGCGGCTGTACCAAGGGTTGCATTGCTTGCCGCCGGTACGGCTGCGCTAGATGCAGCAGGAGCAGAAGCCTGCGGCACGCCAAGGCTCGCAGCTTTACCGCCATCAACGGCAGCGGGCGCTGTTTTCGGTACGAGTTTTGGGAAAAAGTGGCTTGTTTGCCGTTGTGGACTTGCCATGCATCCCACAGCATCACAAGGGAAAACGCAAATACCGCCCAGAGGATGGAGCGACGAATATCGTTCATGTGGAAGTCTTTTCAGAAAACAAAGAAGAGAATAATTTCGGCGGCACAGGATCATGCCCGCCTTCGCACCACGGATGGCAACGCACGAGGCGCTTGGCCACTAAGCTGCTGCCTCGCGCTGCACCATGGGTTTGCAAGGCTTCTAATGCGTAAGCAGAGCAGGTCGGTGTGAAGCGGCAAGCGCTACCCAACCATGGGCTTAAAAACCAGCGGTAGCCTTGCACAATGCTGATCAGCACTTGCTGCGGCCAAGTGCGCTCGCCTATCTGCTCGTGAACGCGCTTGTTTTCAGTGTTCATGCGGCCTGCTCCTCGCGCAGCACGCGTGCAAACAATTGCTGCAACTCCATGCGCACAGCTTTTTTTAGGGCGGGCGAGCTAGCGCTTCTAAACTGCTCGGGCGCAAATGCCGCATGCTGGCGCACCACCAAGTAAGCGCGGGGCAAGCGATCGGACAGTTGCTCAGACACGGCGTAGATCTGGCGTTTGATCAAATTGCGAGTCACGGCGCGTTTTGCCCAGCGTTTGGGACAAATGATGCCCAACGTGGTTTGCTGCAGCTGTGACTCTTGCCGCTCTTCAGTTAGCAAGCCATCCACAGTAACACCCACTTTGGCCTGCGCCGAAGCAAGCGAACCCGTCACGTGCAATACAAAGTGTGCGCTTCGGTGCTGGCCGTGATGCTTGGCTTGCTTGCGCAGCTTGCTGGCATTCAAGACCGCAGCAAATTGCTCGGCGGTGCGCAGGCGCAGCAGCACGGCAAGCCGCAGCAACTCGCTGGCCTATTAGACGGCCAAACGCTTGCGGCCTTTGGCGCGGCGTGCATTGATCACAGCGCGGCCACCTTTGGTCTTCATACGCACGAGAAAGCCATGGGTACGAGCGCGGCGAGTTTTGGAGGGTTGATAAGTACGTTTCATGATTGAAGATTCCAAGTCAGTCCGCAACAGGCGGAACCCACGATTATCGCAGATTTACCGGCGCATATTGAATTGGCTGCCCAGCTTTTCTTGAATCAGGCCGGGCATTTGGCGCAGCTTGTGAGGGTAGTTTCTGGATCTGACCCCATTGCCTGCTAATTACCCCCTAAGCAAGCGCCTACTCACAGTCTACTCTTGGGAATTTTTCTGTAAATTATTCTGTGGATAACTCGCTTTCCGCACTAGAATCAAGGTCACAACAATCGCATTTATCCACAATTAAAACGTAGTATGAAAATGTCCGAGGAACAAGTCGTTTCGGCTTTAGAAAACAATGAAACTGCCGAATCTGGTGCTTGGGCTGAGCCCCTTGCTATCAGTTTGGATGCAGCAAACTTCTGGTCACTGTGCTTGGCAAAACTGGCGCAAGAGCTACCCGAACAAGCCTTTTCCACTTGGATTCGACCACTTCAAGCCGTGGTGGAAACCGACCTATCCAAGCTGACGGTGTTGGTCGCCAACCGTTTCAAGCTCGATTGGGTCAGAGCCCAATATGCCGGCAAAATCATGCATGTAGCGCAAAGCTTGGCGCGTCAAGCGGCCGGAGTTGAGCTAACCCTAGAGTTAGCACTTGCTCCCAGAGAAAACCTAGTGAAAACAAGCTCTGCTCATCAGTTTTCCTCACAAAACGGTGCGCAAATGCAGCCAGCAAATGGCCCGGATGCTGCACATCTGAACAGCGCAAACCATCCTTGGGCACAGGGAACAAGCGCTGTGGCAATGGGTATATTGGAAGAAGACCCCCCCTCGGGCTATAAGTCGCGCATCAATACGGCACTCACTTTTGACAGCTTGGTTGAAGGTTCGACCAACCGCATGGCGCGGCGGCCGCATTGCATGTATCCAACAATTTGGGGGCTTTGTACAACCCCTTGTTCATCTACGGCGGGGTAGGTCTGGGCAAGACGCACTTGCTCCATGCGGTGGGCAACCAGTTGCTCGCCAGCAAACCTGGTGCAAAAGTTCTCTACACCCATGCCGAGCAATTCGTCTCGGATGTGGTTAAAGCCTACCAACGCAAGACTTTTGACGAATTCAAAGCGCGCTATCACTCCCTTGATTTGCTACTGATCGACGACGTGCAGTTCTTCGCCAACAAAGACCGCACCCAAGAAGAATTCTTCAATGCGTTTGAGGCTTTATTGGCCAAAAAAGCCATATTGTGATGACCTCGGATACCTATCCCAAGGGTTTGACGGATATGCATGAGCGCTTGGTGTCCCGCTTTGATTCGGGCTTGTCGGTGGCCATCGAGCCGCCTGAGCTGGAAATGCGGGTGGCCATTTTGATCAACAAAGCCATCAGCGAAGGGGCTTCCATGCCCGAAGAGGTTGCATTTTTTGTGGCCAAAAACGTGCGCTCCAACGTGCGAGAGCTCGAAGGCGCGCTACGCAAAATCTTGGCCTACAGCCGCTTCAACCAAAAAGAGATCTCGATTGCTTTGGCTAAAGAGGCTCTGCGTGACCTGCTGTCCATCCAAAACCGACAAATTGGCGTTGAAAATATCCAAAAAACCGTGGCCGATTTTTACAAAATCAAGGTGGCGGATATGTATTCCAAAAAACGCCCCGCTTCAATCGCCAGGCCGCGCCAAATCGCTATGTATTTGGCCAAAGAGCTGACCCAAAAGAGCCTGCCCGAGATTGGTGAACTCTTTGGCGGGCGTGATCACACCACTGTGCTGCACGCCGTGCGCAAAATCGGCACCGAGCGCCAGCAATTTTCCGAACTCAACCAACAACTCCACGTCCTCGAGCAAACGCTCAAGGGTTAAGCAGTACCCCATTGGGTTCAAATCCCTTTTTTTAAGCAAAAAACCAAACTAGCCGGCAAATATATTGCGTCGAATGCTATCAATTTAGGACTTTTCAGGAGAGAATGTATTGATTGAAAATCATGCCCAGTGGCGTTCATCCCCATGCGTGAACAACTCTGGGGATAAATTCGGAATAAACCTCCACTTATTCACAGCGCCCACAATTTCTCTCTTTTATCCACAATCATCCACAACCCCCAAAGCAGACCTGCCCACAGCTTTAAAACCCCGCTAAATCCTTGATTTTTCAGGCGAAAATACGGTTTTCCACAGCGCAGCAGCTCCCTTATCTACTACTACTATCTTAAATAATTGATTTAAAGAATTAAAGGCAGACAACCATGATCGTTCTGAAAGCCACCCAAGACAAGCTGCTCGGCCTGCTGCAATCCGTTTGCGGCATTGTGGAGCGCCGCCATACGCTGCCGATACTTGCCAACGTGCTGCTGCGTAAAACTGGTGAGAGCATGCAGCTGACCACCAGCGATCTGGAAATTCAGATTCGCACGTCTGCGGGCATGGATGGCGATGCCGGCAATTTCTCCACCACCGTGGGTGCTCGCAAGTTGATCGACATTCTGCGCACCATGCCAGCCGATCAAACCGTCTCTCTTGAATCCAGCGCCAGCAAACTGATTTTGAAGGGCGGCAAGAGCAAGTTCACGCTGCAAACCTTGCCTGCTGAAGATTTCCCACTCGTGCAAGAAGCCGCTAACTTTGGCCCAGCATTCTCAGTGCCACAAAAGGTTTTGAAAAACCTACTGGCGCAAGTCTCCTTCGCGATGGCCGTGCACGACATTCGTTACTACCTCAACGGTATCCTGTTCGTCGCCGAAGGCAAGCAGCTCGCGATTGTGGCCACCGATGGACACCGCTTGGCTTACTCTTCGGCAGAGCTCGATGTAGAAGTGCCCAAGCAAGAAGTGATTTTGCCGCGCAAGACAGTACTCGAATTGCAGCGCCTGCTCTCGGATAGCGAAGGCGAGATCAACATGCAGTTCGCTGGCAATCAAGCGAAATTCAGTTTCGGCGAGATGGAATTTGTCACCAAGTTGGTCGAAGGCAAATTCCCTGATTACAACCGCGTGATTCCGAAGAACCATAAGAACATCATCACGGTCGGTCGCGCCGCTTTGCTCGCCACTTTGCAACGCACCGCGATTTTGACGAGCGATAAATTCAAAGGTGTGCGTCTCAACATCGATCCGAGCACTCTGCGCGTCGCGGCCAACAATGCCGAGCAAGAAGAGGCTGTGGACGAGATTGATATTGATTACACCGGCGACAGCATTGAGATTGGTTTTAACGTGACTTATCTCATCGATGTGCTGGCCAACATGGAGCAAGAGATGGCGCGTATCGAGCTGTCTGATTCCAATAGCTCGGCGCTGTTTACCTTGCCGGAAGACAGCAGTTTTAAGTATGTCGTGATGCCGATGCGCATTTAAAACGCGCTATGCAAAACGGGGGCTTCGGCCCCCTTCCGTGTTTTTAGTGTTTGATATTTTGTTGTTTTTAGTGAATTGAGAAGCCTGATGAGCGAGTCTGAAAATCCCAAAGAAGTTGTTGATAACAGCGTGAAAGCCAGCCCTTCTACCGCCGCTGGCAGCGCAGAGTACGGATCGGAGTCGATTCAGATTTTGGAAGGCTTAGAGGCCGTGCGCAAACGCCCTGGCATGTACATCGGTGATACGTCGGATGGCACAGGTTTGCACCATTTGGTGTTTGAGGTGGTTGACAATTCAATTGATGAAGCGCTTGCTGGTCATTGCGACGATATCGTCGTCACCATCCATACCGACAATTCCATCAGCGTGGTCGACAATGGCCGCGGCATTCCCACCGGCGTGAAGATGGACGATAAGGCATGAGCCTAAGCGCTCGGCATCCGAGATCGCACTCACGGAATTGCACGCGGGCGGCAAATTCAACCAAAACAGCTACAAAGTCTCTGGCGGCTTGCACGGCGTGGGTGTGAGCTGCGTCAATGGCCTGTCGAAATGGCTGCGCTTGACGGTGCGCCGCGAAGGCCAAGTGCATCAGCTTGAGTTCGCGCAAGGTATCGTGCAAAACCGAATCATCGAAAAGCGCGATGGCATCGAAGTTTCGCCCATGCGCGTGACGGGTCAAACCGAAAAGCGCGGCACGGAAGTTCACTTCCTGCCCGACGTAGAAATCTTCACGCAAAACAGCGATTACCACTACGAGATTTTGGCTAAGCGCTTGCGCGAGCTGAGTTTTTTGAATAATGGCGTTCGCATCCGTTTGCATGATGAGCGCAGCGGCAAGAGCGATGATTTCTCGGGCGCGGGTGGCGTGAAAGGCTTTGTTGAGTTCATCAACGGTGCGAAAAAAGTCTTGCATCCCACCTGTTTCTCAGCAACCGGCGAGCGCCCAGCCGATAGCTATGGCGGCATTCTCGGCACGCATATTGGTGTGGAAGTCTCCATGCAGTGGAACGAGAGTTATGGTGAGCAAGTGCTTTGCTTCACCAACAACATCCCCCAGCGCGACGGCGGCACACACTTGACCGGCCTGCGCGCCGCGATGACACGCGTGATCGGCAAATACATTGAAGCGAATGAGTTGGCCAAGAAAGCCAAGGTCGATATCAGCGGCGACGACATGCGCGAAGGCCTCTGCTGCGTGCTTTCCGTCAAAGTGCCCGAGCCAAAATTTTCTAGCCAAACGAAAGACAAACTGGTCAGCAGCGAAGTGCGCGCGCCGGTGGAAGACATCGTGGCGAAAGCCCTGACTGAATATCTCGATGAGCGTCCGAATGACGCCAAGATCATCTGCGGCAAGATCATCGAAGCCGCCCGCGCCCGCGATGCAGCCCGAAAGGCAAGAGAAATGACCCGCAGGAAGGGAGCCTTAGATGGTTTTGGCTTGCCCGGCAAGCTGGCCGATTGCCAAGAAAAGACGCATCGCTTTGCGAAATCTACATCGTCGAGGGCGATTCCGCAGGTGGCTCAGCCAAGCAAGGCCGTGATCGCAAATTCCAAGCGATTCTTCCCCTGCGCGGCAAGATTTTGAACGTCGAAAAAGCGCGATACGACAAGCTGCTCACCAGCAATGAAATCGTCACGCTGATTACTGCGCTTGGCACCGGCATTGGCGCAGTAGGCGGCAGCGATGATTTCAACGTCGATAAACTGCGCTATCACCGCATCATCATCATGACCGATGCTGACGTGGACGGTGCGCACATCCGCACGCTCTTGCTCACCTTCTTCTATCGCCAAATGCCCGCCTTGGTCGAGCGCGGCCACATTTATATTGCGCAGCCGCCGCTTTATAAAGTGAAGCACGGCAAGGCCGAGCAATACCTCAAGGATGGCAACGATTTAGATGCTTACTTGCTGCGCGTGGCCATGGATGGCGCCAAACTCGTGCCGGGCAAAGACAAAGCCGCGATTGGCGGCGATACCTTGGTCGAAATCGCCCGCAAATACCAGCTTGCCGAAGCCGTGATTGCCCGCCTCTCCAACTGGATGGATGGCGAAGCCCTGCATGCCATCATGAACGGCGTAGCGCTCAATCTCGACACCTTGGCCGACGCAGAAAAATCCGCCGCTGCCCTGCAAGCCGGCCTGCACAACGCCAGCGTGGCCGCCGTGTTCGACGCACGCACCGACAAACACGTCCTCACCATCACGCGCCGCGTGCATGGCAACGACAAGCTCTCCACCATCACCGCCGATTTCGTGCACGGCGGCGACTATGCCGCCTTGGTCGATGCCGCGCTCACCTTCCAAGGCTTGGTCACAGACGGCGCGCTCGTGCAGCGCGGCGAGGGCGAGAAGCACAAAGAAAGCAAAGTGGCCGACTTCCGCGAAGCCATGCAATGGCTCATCGGCGAGGCCGAGCGCACCACCAGCCGCCAGCGCTACAAAGGCCTGGGCGAGATGAACCCCGAGCAACTCTGGGAAACCACCATGGACCCAACGGTGCGCCGCCTGCTCAAAGTGCAAATCGAAGACGCCATGAAGCCGACCGCGTGTTCACCACCCTCATGGGCGATGAAGTGGAGCCGCGCAGAGAATTCATTGAATCGAATGCGCTGAGGGCGATGAATATTGATGTTTGATCTTTGAGAAAGCTTGCGAAATGAAGAAAGAAGTGGTCACGAAGCTTCACGCAAGCTTTGAATCCCTTGCTAACAAAGATCCAAACACTGGCGCAGAGTATTGGCTAGCTCGAGACTTGCAAGAGCTTTTAGGTTACGCAAATGGGAGAACTTTTCTCGCGTTATTGATCGCGCTAAAACAGCTTGTGTAGCTTCTGGTCATGTTGTTGACGATCATTTTCTTGATGTCGGGAAAATGATTGACCTGGGCAAGGGAGCAACCCGCCAAATCGAAGATATTGCGCTCACGCGATACGCCTGCTACCTGATCGCACAAAACGGTGATCCTGCCAAGGAAGAAATTGCCTTCGCCCAAACCTACTTCGCCGTACAGACGCGCAAGCAGGAAATTATTGAGCAAAGGTTAGAAGAGGCCGAACGACTCAGTGCGAGAAAAGAAGCTCACTGTTTCAGAAAAAGAACTGTCCGGCATCATTTACGAACGTGTCGGCGATCAGTTTAGCTTCGCACGCATCCGCAGCAAAGGCGATGTGGCCTTGTTTGGCGGTCAAAGTACGCAGGAGATGAAAAAGCGGCTTGGCGTGCCAGACAGCAGGCCGCTTGCAGATTTTCTACCCACGATCACCATCAAAGCCAAAGACTTTGCCAACGAGCACGTCAAAATAATACCGATGTGCGCAAGCTGCTGGTGAACAGAGACATTCGCCCAGAAACGCTGCCTGCTGCGGAAGACATCAAGAAAGTAGAGCGCAGGCTCGCTACAGAAGCTAAGAAGCTAGGCACAAAGAAAAAAGCGTGATTAACGCGGCCAAGTAGTGGTGATTCTGTAAACAGTGCTATCTGCGCCAGAAAGTCCAATTGTCTATTACGTGTGTTTAAAGACGGGTGGTCAAGTCGTATGAGACCTTAAGCTTTACCTGCCTGTTGTTTCTCAAAAAAATCTAATTTTTCGACAAGTACGACACCAAGCTAAGAATATTCAGACAATCCAATTCTGTAAAGATGTTGGGAACTATTTTTGAAATCGGCGCATAATTAATAGGATTTCGAAAACCAGCCATTAGTCCACGAGTGAGAAATTGCTGCCCATCTTGTATATTTCTGAATGATTCGGTGCTGAGATTGTTGATGGGCAGCTTGGGTGATCTAGTAACGGCGCCAGTTGTTCTGTCGTACGCAAAACTGAACAGGTCTGCAAGTGCAGTTCCATCGACGTTGTTTGAGCTTGTCCCCAAAAAGTGGACACTAAGAAGTGAGTTTCACAACTTATTTTTTGGAGAATCCCATGGCCAGAGGCAACAGAAGGAAATACACCGCGCAAACCAAAGAGGAGGCGGTCGGGCAAGTGATCAAAGCGGGATTGCCGCTAGCGCAAGTAGCCCGCAGTTACGACATGCCCATGCAGACGCTGGAGAACTGGGTGAGTAAAGCCCGCAGAGGCGACACGCCCAAATTCGTTGCTGTGGTCAGCGATCAAGACGAAGAAATCAGCCGCTTGAGGGCGCTATGCGCCAAGCTCACCATGGAGCGCGACATCTTAAAAAAAGCCACGGCGTACTTTGCAAGGGAAGTGTTGTGACGTACGCCTGGATAGATGAGCACAAGAGCGATTGGCCGATTCAGGCCATGTGCGCGGCACTAGAGGTCAGCAAAAGCGGCTACTACGCCAGCAAACACCGCGCAAAAAGCGATCAAGCGCTAAGGCGAGCCAAGGCGCAAGAGCAAGTGCAAACGGCTATTCGTGAGCAAAGCCAGCGCCACAAACAGCGCTACGGCCGGCCACGCATGACAGCGCAGCTCAAAAAGCTTGGGCTTGCCGTCAACCACAAGCGCGTGGGCAAAGAGATGAAGCGCTTGGACTTGCAATGCAAACTACGGCGCAAATACAAGACTTGCACCACCGACAGCAAGCATAGCTACGCCCTAGCGCCCAACATACTACAGCGCAAGTTTGAGCAAGATGCACCCAACAAGGCCTGGGTGGCTGACATCACCTATATCCACACGGCGCAGGGCTGGCTATTTGCGGCGCTCGTCATGGATTTGTTCAGCAAAAGAATAGTTGGCTGGGCGCTGGATGAGCAAATGCCGCAAGCACTCACACGGGAGGCGCTGCGCGTCGCATTGCTTGCTCGCCAGCCACCGCGCGGGCTAATCCACCACTCAGACCGAGGCAGCCAGTATGCCGCGCATGACTACCGAGACATGACCGCTGTGTGCGGCATGCTCACCTCCATGAGCCGCAAAGGCAACTGCTGGGACAACGCAGCCATGGAGTCGGCCAACGGCACACTCAAGGTCGAATGCGTCAACCGTCAGAACTACGAGACAATCGAACAAGCCAGATATGACGTGCTGGAGTTCATTGGCTACTACAACCACGACAGAGCGCACAGCAGCCTTGGCAATCTGAGCCCCGTAGAGTTTGAACAAGCTTGGGTTGCAAGCCAAGCGAAAGAGGCTGATCAGGACGCGCAGCCAGCATGTGAGGCGATGCCATGAGTATCGCCCGCGGCAAGCGCAGATGGCGCTCGGACGCTTTCAGACACGCGATTGATCAAGCAGTGTTGGAATGCGCTTACGCGGCCCTATCGGCCTGCTACATGGGGCGCTGCCCCATACCCCAACAGCCGATTGAAGTCATAGAAATCTCGTCATTGCTATGATTGCAAGTGCTGTACAACTGTTTCAGCAGTCACTTTCGTTGGTGTCCACAGTTCGGGGACAGGTTCAAAGTTCAAAGACCATCCCCGCGCAGTAGACTTATCTGTCACCTTCTTAACTAGGACACCCCATGAAGTTTTATTACCATCCCTC
>JAAUOI010000082.1 GCA_012036375.1 Allobrachymonas sp.
GACATTGGCTTTACTTCGCTCACTGGCAAAAAAGCATTGAATGAAGACTTTTGCGCGGCCATGCTGCCCGAGCCCGGCAAAGAAGGCTTTGGGGCGATTTGCGCCATCGCTGATGGCGTGAGCACAGGTGGCAAAGGCAAAGAAGCTGCGCAAACCACCGTGATGAGCTTGGTGCAGGATTATTTCGGCACACGCGAGACCTGGGACACCACAGTGGCGTTAGATCGCGTGATCAGTGCGCACAACAATTGGCTCTCAGGCGTGAATCGCCGCCGAGCAGCGAGCGATGAATGCGGCCTCACCACGCTCACAGCGCTCGTGCTGCGCGGGCAAACCTACACGCTCGCGCATGTGGGCGATACCCGCGCCTACCTGCTGCGTGCGGGGCAACTCGAATTGCTCACCACCGATCATGTGGTTCAGCATCCTGATTTCAAGCATCAACTGCTGCGCGCCGTGGGCGCGGATGAGCGCTTGGTGGTGGATTACAGGCAAGGCGATTTGCAGGTGGGCGATGTGTTTATTTTGCTCACGGATGGCGTGCATGGCAGCATTCCCGAGCGGCGCTTGAAGGTATTTGCCAAGCAGGGTGATTCGCAAGAGGTTGCTGATGCATTGGCCACCGCCGCGCTCGACATGGGCAGCCACGACAACGCCAGTGCTTTGGTGGTGCATATTCGCGGTTTGCAGGAATCCCATCTGCGCGATGAAGAAATGATGGCGCAGCATTTGCCTGTTCCGCCCAAACTGAAGATCGGGGATGTGATTGATGGTTTGATCGTGACATCAGTAGTGGCCGATAGCGGCGTGAATTTGCTGTATCAAGTGCGTGATGTGCAAACGCAAAAGCTATTTGCGCTCAAAACCTTGCATCCCAGCCGCGAAAAAGATATGGAAGAACGCGCCATGCTCGCGCATGAAGCGTGGCTGGCCAAGCGCATGCAAACCAGCAGCGCCTCTGAGCAATTGGTGCATCTGCATTCACTCATGATGCTGCCCTCTGGCCAATCGAGCAGCAGTTTTTATCTGCTCTACGATTGGCATAGCGGCCAAACATTGCAGCAAATCCTGCAAGAGCGCGGGCGTTTGCCAGTGCAGGAAGCTGTGCAAGCGGCGATGGCCACACTGAAAGCACTGGGCGCGATGCATCGGCAAGGCGTGATCCATCGCGACATCAAGCCATCGAATTTGCATCAAGGCGAGGGGGGCGTATTGCGTGTACTCGATCTGGGCGTGGCGCTCAGCGGCCATGAGCCGCAGAGCCTGCGTAGCCTGCATGCCGGCACGCCCAGCTATATCAATCCTGAGCAATTTGGCTACTCAGTGCAAGGCGATGGCGATGCGCAAGAGGCGAATGCAGGAAGCGATTTGTATGCACTGGGCGTGACCGTGTATCAACTACTCACGGGGAAATTACCATACGGCGAGGTGCTGCCCTATCAAACTGGGCGCTTCTTCCGTGACCCCACACCCCCGAGCCGCTTGCAGCCCGAGGTGCCTGTGTGGCTCGACCATATTGTGCTCAAAGCCGTAGCGCGAGATCAAAAGCAGCGCTTTGAAACGGCAGAAGAATTTTTGCTGGCTTTAGAGCGAGGAGCATCGCGCCCGATTCATGCGCCTTTGCCCACACCACTATTTCAACGCGACAGAGTGAGCCTGTGGAAAATCGCTTTCGCGGTGAGTGCGCTGTTCAACGCACTATTGATTGTTTGGCTGCTTTTTTTACCCAAAGCCTGATACACAATCACTATTAAAAGAATAGCACTCTGCGCATATTCTATGCCGGCTATCGCCCTAAAAGGCTTTAAAAATCACCTCAGCCTGCCAACATACATTTGCTCCACGGGCGCAGCAGGTGCAGCAGGCGAGGCGAGTGGGGCAGCCGGTGTCCTAGCCAGCGAGGGCTCATCAGCTGCTGGGCTGGCAAGGGGCGCAGGCATCGTCACGGAAGCCATCTGCTCGATGGCGATGACAACTAAACTCTGCAAATTCTCATCGCGCACTTGATCCGCATGCAAAGCCAATTGCGCCATCGTCTCGCTGGCATAGGCGGCATCCGTGGTGAAGCGCTTCAAGTCGAAGCTCTTACCCGCTTTGCCCGCCGCCATAAAGAGCTGCGAGACGATGAGCATTTGCTTTTGATCAAGCTTCATAGACTCGCCTCGAATCAAGCAGCGCGAGCGCGGCCGCCACGTTCAGCCCAAGTGCGCGTCCAGCGAATTTGCATCACGCGCACCATCACCAAGACCAGTAGCGCCAAAATTGCAAAGCTAGCAAAGCCCCAGAAATAACTGCCTAAATATTGTTTGGACAAGCCCATGGCATTCGGCACGAAGCCGCCACCAAGCGCCCCAATCTCGCCAATCATGCTGCCTGCCACAGCCGTGGCCAGCGGCCAGCGCAGCGGCACGAGCTGAAAGAGAGCGCCATTGCCTGCGCCAAGTGCCGCGAAGCAAAGCATGAAGAGCAAGGTGGTGAGCACCAGTGAACTACCCGCGAGGCCGCACAAAAACAAACAAATCGACACGACCACGAGCACTCCGGAAAGCGTATTGATGCCGCCAATGCGATCACTCACATAACCGCCCACTACGCGCACGGCCGAGCCCATCAGCGCAGCCAGCATGGTGAGTTGCCCAGCCTCAACCTTGGTGACTTTGAATTGGTCGTAAAAATAAGTCGGCAAAAAGCTCACCAAGCCAATAAAGCCGCCAAAGGTGATCACATAAATCAAGCTAAACGCCCAGCCATCTTTTCAAACAAACAAGCAATATGTTGGCGAAAGCTTTGCTTCTCAATATCAGGTGGCTCTTTGGCAAAAAGATCATCACGAGCATGGGCGCGAGCATGCAAATCGCTGCCAAGCCATACACTGCTTGCCAGCCAAATTTCATCGCCAGAGGAGGCGCAAACAACACAGCCAGCACCGTGCCCGAATTGCCCGCGCCCGCAATGCCCATGGCCAAGCCTTTGTATTTCGGTGGATACCAGCCTGAGCCCAAACTCAGCGCCACGCCGAAGCTCGCGCCTGCGATGCCGAGCAACACGCCCATCGCGATCACATGGTCATAGGTGCTGATGAAAAAATAGCCGCCGATCAAGGCCATCATGATGAGCGTCATTTCTACCAGCGCCGCATTTTTTCGCCCAATGTATTGCGCGAGTACGCCCAGCGGAAAGCGCATCAATGCGCCCGCCAAAATCGGCACCGAGATCATGAAACCTTTTTGTGCTGGCGTGAGGTTAAACGCTTCGGAGATGAAAGGCGCCATCGCGCCATTCAAGACCCAAACTGCAAAGCAAAAATCAAAGTAGAAAAATGCGGCGAATAGCGTAGGCGTGTGCCCGCTTTTGAGGAACGATTTGAAATCCGACATGGCTTCCTGTGTATTGTGTTGTATTCACAAGAACAGTGCGAGAAGCGTGCCAGTTTGCAGCCGGCTGCACCAATATCATGTTGCACCTGAGTGCAGCATTTTGAGCACTTTGTGCACTGCGCTAGTGCGTGCGCTCCAAATCGACGCACACCAAAGCCGAGTGATGATTCCAACGCAGGCTAATCAAGAAAGACCGTTTGCGCACGCGCGAACGCACGCCCGCTTCGCTGCCCATCTGGCCTTGGAAGGTGACTGGTACGGAAATCTCTAAGCCAGCGCCCAGCTGCTTGCGGGCATTGCCCCCCAATGTATTGGCCACTTCACCCACGGCATCGAGCAAGTTGTCGTCACGCATATCGGTTTCATGCTGCAAGAGCAGAAGCTCGCGCAGCATACGGGCTGGCATCGACACGATCACATGCCCGTTGTATTGCCCAGAAAAACTCACCACGCCGTTGAATTCATGGCCTTGCATGCTTTCTGTGCCCAAGTAGGCTGAGGTGACTTGGGGTTCTTGCCGGGTGGTGACGGTGAAATAGTTTTTCACCGATTCCACAAACAGCCGCAGTTCTTGTTCACTGATAGTTGCCATCGAAGATTGCCTCGGTTATTGATCCATCAAGTCCAAAAGCGCAAGTTGCAGCTCGTCATCGGTGAACGGCTTGGACAGAAAACCGCGTGCGCCCAACTTCAAGGCTTGGATTGCCGTGGTTTTATCGGTCAAGGCGCTGACCACCAAAATGCGCGTGTTGGGCATCATTTGCAAGATGGTGGCTATGCAAGGCAGGCCGTCCATCTCTGGCATGGTCAAATCCATGGTGATGACATCTGGCTGCGTGGCTTTGGCGATGCGCACGGCCTCCACGCCATTCTTGGCCAGACCCACCAGCGCAATCGAGCCCACCTTGCCCAGACCCAACACCTTCGAGATCCGTGTGCGGATCAGATTGGAATCGTCCACCACCATCAGTCTCATACGACCACTCCTTGCGCAAGGCGCAGCTTGAATTCAGTAAATTGTCCTGGAATAAAGCTCAGACCCAACGCCGCACCGATGGATTTGGCTTGAGCTTGCACCACATCCAGACCCACGCCGCGCCCTGCATGTGAACTGGCATCAGCCTGCCCTGATGGCGCACTGGCAGTGGAAAAACCGGCCTTGAAAATGTGCGCAATGACTTGGCGGTCGTCCATGCGTTGCACTTGCTCTGGCGTGTACCAAGCGAGTTGAATCAAGCGCTCACGCAAGCGAGCCAAGTTCAAACCCGCGCCATCGTCATGTACGCTCAACTGCCATTGACCGTCGCTGGACTTGAGCTGAATGCGTATGTTGCCACTGGCGCTTTTACCCGCCTGCAAGCGCTGTGTGCTGGCTTCGATGCCATGCACCACGGCATTACGCAGTAGCTGGATGACAATGTCTTTGAGCGCCTGTTGATGTGGTATTAGCCACTGACTCAGCGCCTGCAAATCTACCGCGAGGTTGACCGTTTTACCCGTGTCTTTGGCAATTTGAGCGGCCAGCAAGGTCAGTTGTGCATGTAAGGGCGCAGAGCCTTGAGCTGGTGTGGAGAGATTGGTTGGGGTTGCCACATGTGTCACGATTGGGTGGCTTGGCTTGCTCTTGGGCGCGTTGCTTGGAGGCAATATCTTTGAAGATCGAGAGCTTGGCCAGTAAGCTCTCCAAATAATGGGCAATTGCAGAACTTGCTCTTGGGCAGGCTCTTCACTGCTGCGCAAATTCTCTAGCAGTTGCTCCATCTTCTCTGCTTCCACGCTCAAGATCTCCAGACCCAGCGATTGCGCCTCGCCTTTGAAGGTGTGCACTTGGCGAAAGACAGTGCGAACCATGCTTTTAAATTGGTCGGGTGAATTGCTGGATGAGAGATTGCGCAATTCTTTGTTGACTTCCAGCAGATCCTGTTCGCTTCGCGTGACAAACTGCCCTAACTCCCCTGCATCGGTCTCCAAGGCTTTAAGCATCATGTTGAATTCGCGTTGCGCACCTTGCTTTTGTTTTTGTGGTTCTTCGTCAATTTCACTGTGATTTTCCCCTACACGCTTGCTCTCCTATCTAACTTCCCACAATGAAACAGAATTCGGGTTTGAACTGAACGATGAGAACGAGCATGAAAGACACGACGCTTTACGAACACTTGCTGGGCATTCAAACGCCTTGGTTTGTGCAGTCGGTGGACATGGCCATTGAGGCGCAACGCATCACCGTGCGCGTGGCGCTCAAATCGAGCCAAGTCTGGGCAGACCCCACCTGCGAGCACGCCAGAGCCCATATTCACGGCTGGAGCGAGCGCACTTGGCGTCATCTGGACACCTGCCAGTTTGAGACCCTCATCACAGCCCGCGTGCCCCAACTCAAATACTCTGACGGCAGTGTGCAAGAGTTGGCCACACCTTGGGCTGAGCGCTACGCCCGTATCACCCGCCTGATGGAGGCCTTCGTGCTCAAGCTGCTGCAAAGCTGCCCCAATACCAAGAGCGTCTGCGCTCTGACACGCCTGTCCTGGAGCAGCGTCAATGCCGTCATGAGCCGGGCGGTTGAGCGCGGCCTGCTGGCTCGGCAGTCTGAACCTATCAAGTATCTGGGCTTGGATGAGAAGAGCACCGAGCGAGGTCACAGCTACGCCAGCATCCTGACCGATATTGACCAAAGGCGCGTACTTGATGTTGTACCCGGTCGCAGCTTGGAGGCGGCCAGCAGCTTGCTGGACACGTTGAGCGATGAGCAAAAGAGCGGCGTGCAGGCTGTTGCGATGGACATGTGGCCCGCGTTCATGAGCGCCGCCAAGAACACTTTGCCCAATGCAGACATCGTGCATGACCGCTTTCATATCGCCAAATATCTCAACGATGCGGTCGATAAGGTGCGCAGGAGCGAGCACCGAGATTTGAGCCGCGCGGGAGATAGAACCCTCAAGGGCAGCAAATACGCTTGGCTCAAAGGCTATAGCGATGGGCGAAGTAGCGAGGCGGTCTGCTTTCGCGCGCTGCACCAGCTCAATCTGAAGACCAGCCGGGCTTGGGCGATCAAGGAAGATTTCAACCAGTTCTGGCACTACAAATACACGGCCAGCGCCAAGAGGTGGTTTGATGCGTGGAGCACGCATGCGATGCGTAGCCGCCTGGAGCCGATCAAGGTGGTGGTGCGGATGCTGCGCCGCCATGAGGCAGGATTGCTCGCTTACAGCCAACACTGCAATCAGCAATGCTTGCGCAGAAGGCTTCAATAGCGCAATCCAACTCATCAAAGCCAACGCAAGAGGCTTTAGGAGCTTTACCAATTACCGCGCAAGAATTCTGTTTCATTGTGGGAAGTTAGATATGAGAGCAAGCGTGTAGGGGAAAATCACAGTGAAATTGACGAAGGACCTATTTTTTTAGTTTGAAAAAGAAGGAGCGCCCCATGGCCGCAGTGATGTTTTATGAAAAGCCAGTTTTGTTGAACCGGGAGGCGCACAAGGCGAAGAAGATTTCCCCGAGCAACAGCTATGCGTTTGCGGGCAAGGCCAATTCGCTGTATTTGGCTGGCGTGGAATTCATTGAGGCTTGCAAGGAATACCCGATTGTGTTCACCCAAGTGGGGCAGGGCAAGATCGTGCCGGTGGCGATGATGGGCTTGCGCGAGGGTGAGAATCTGTTTGTGGGCGCTGATGGCAAGTGGGCGGCTGGCTATGTGCCAGCGTTCGTGCGCCGCTATCCTTTCGTGCTTGCTGAGCTGGAAGGCCAGCAAATGGGGGTGTGCATCGATGAAGGCTACGCCGGCCTCAATGAAAAAGACGGTGAGCCGCTGTTTGACAGCAAAGGCAACAACACGCCTTTCTTGCAAAACGCGCTTGATTTCTTGAACCGCTACCAAGTGGAATACATGCGCACTGATCGCTTTTGCCAGCGCCTGAAAGATCTGGGCTTGCTGATGGAAATGAATGCCAAGGCAGACCTTTTCGATGGCACGAGCTTCATGGTCAATGGTTTGATGGTGGTCGATGAGCGCAAGCTCTTGCAACTCACCGATGCACAGGCGCTGGAGTTGTATCGCTCGGGCGAACTGTCTTGGATTTATGCGCACCTCGTCTCGCTCTCAAACCTGAACCGCTTGGTGGACAAGTTGGCCGATTCAAAGCGCGCCACAGGTACGGTTGCAGCTCCTGTGGCAGCACCTGCACCCGCCGCAGCCGCACCTGCTGCTGCACCCGCAGTTTTAAGCCAAAAAGCGACTCCAGCCTGCACAAATACTGCGTCGAGTGCTACCAAAACAGTAGCGTCGCCTGCACCTGCTGCCAAAGCTGCCAGTAAAGCCAAAGCATAAATTTCGCGTTTTAAAACGACATAGCCTAAGGGAAATCAGATGTCCGCAGTTCCTCCCGTAACGCAAAGCGTTGACGTTCAAACCGGTGCTCAGATTGGTGCCAATGCTAGCAATCAAGCCATTGCCGATGCCTACGACAGTGTGCCGTATCAATCCAAGCCGTTTGCGCAGAGTGCGCCCGAGCAACTGGCTGTCATGGCCAAGCTTTTTGGTCTCACGCCGCCGGATTTTCGTAATGCACGAATCTTGGAGCTGGGCTGCTCGGCCGGCGGCAATCTGATTCCTTTGGCGGCGAAATATCCGGGCGTGAAAGCCGTGGGCTTGGATATTTCCAAGGTGGAAATTGAGCATGGCCAAGAGGTCATTAAAAAAGCCGGCATTACCAATTGCGAGCTCAAAGCGCTGGATATTGTGAAAGCGCAAAGCGAAATCACCGGGCAGTTTGACTACATCGTTTGCCACGGTGTGTTCAGCTGGGTGCCCGAGGCAGTGCGCCATGCGATTTTGGATGTGGTGCGCGATCATCTCTCGCCCACGGGCGTGGCGTATGTGAGCTACAACGTTTATCCTGGCTGGAAAACCCGCGAGGTGATCCGCGAGATGATGATGTTCCATGCGTCGAGCCGCCCCACGCCGGCTGAAAAATTGCAGCAGGCCAAGGCGATTTTGGAATACACCAAAAACATCAGCGCCGAACAAAGCACCTATGGCAAGCTGCTGCGCGATGAAGCCGCGCAAGTGGGTCGCGCAGAAGACTATTACCTGTATCACGAATACTTGGAGATTGAAAACAATCCCATGTATTTCCGCGATTTCATCAAGCTCGCGGGTGATCGCAAGCTCGCCTATTTGGGCGAAGCAGGACTCTCCGACATGGCACCGCAGCGCTTGGGCAAAGACATCAGCGATACCTTGGGCATGCTCTCTGGCGGCAACATTCTTGCCACCGAGCAATACATGGATTTCTTCACGAACCGCACCTTCCGCCAAACGCTGCTGGTTCACGAGGCGCAAGCCGCCAAAATCAATCGCGGTTTGGGCCCTAAATCTATGCGCGAATTCAGCGTGAGCACCACGCTGTTCCCTGATCCAGACTTCAAAGTCACCGCTGGCCAATTGCCACTGGCGCAATACAAAGACAATTTTGGCCGCAGCCTAGGCGTGAACGGCGCTTTGTCGCTGGAGCTGATCAAGGTGTTGGTGGAAGCCAAGCCAGGCTCGATTGCCTTTGGAAAGATTGTCGAAAAGCTCAAAGCTACTGTGCCAGGTTTAGCTGCGAATGCAGAAGAAGCTATCAACGATGCGATTGGCATGGAGCTGATGAATCTACTCGTGCAAAACGTGATCAAGCTCGGCATGGACGAAGTGATTGCACCAGCGCTGAGCGCCAAGCCTCGCGCCTATGCGCTCGCTCGCGCGCAAGCCGAGTTGGGGCAAACGTGGGCCACCAATTTGGTTCACCAGCCCGTGGGCATCTCGCCTGCGCATCGCAGTGTGCTCGCGCTGCTCGATGGCTCGCGCGATCAGACCGCGCTGCAAGCCGAGCTACTCGCCCAGCTCAAAGACGGCCGCTTGACCGCCAATCGCGGCCAAGAGCGCATCACGGCTGAAGCCGAATTGGTGCAACTCTCCGGCCAGTTCTGCACGCAAGCGCTCAATGATTTGCGCCAACTGCTGGTGCTAACCGCCTAAAGCGCCGCTGCAAAAGAAAAAGCCTGATAGTGCAAACTATCAGGCTTTTTTGTTGGTGCCGGAGAGATGAATCGAACACCCGACCTTCTCATTACGAATGAGCTGCTCTACCGACTGAGCTACACCGGCGAAGCCTATGATTATAGCGCGGAGCTTTGCGAAAATTCGCTGGTTTTTGTGTTTAGAAATACGCCAAATGCAAACCGGCATTCAGCGAGCGAGCGCTGCTGGCGCCCGAAATTTTGAGCGCGTGCGTCAATGCAGCGGCGGAAAAGAGGGTTGTGTGGCCGTTGCGGGGCGCACAGTACCACCAATTGCAGCGCTGAGCATTGATGTCTTCGGGATGGAGCAGGGTGCTGATGATTGCAACGCCGCCCGGTTTGAGTTGATATCTGATCTGAGCCAGCGTGGCCAGTGGCTCGGTGCTGTGTTCGAGTACCTCAAACGCGCACACCACGTCATAACTGTGTGCGGGCAGATGGGTCAGATCTAGCGCAGAGGCCATGCCATAAGGGTCATATGAGATGGCCTCAATGCCGTGAGCTGTCAACTGCTGGGCGAGCAAACCGCTACCCGCGCCAAAGTCTAGTAAGTGCAATGGTGGTCGTGCTGCGAGGGACAAGCTGGGCAGTAGATTCAGCAGCATCTGAGCGTTGGCCAGCGGTCGGTCGCGCACGTAGTCTGGATCGACCTGTGCGTAGCCTTCGTTGTAGATGTAGCTGGCAAACTCTTTGCTGCCCCAATGATCGAGTTGATTCGTGAAGATCAGGCCGCAGCTTGAGCACTGAACATAAGTGATCTCCTGCCCGAGCGGAGCGCGAGGCTCTGCTCCGGGTCCTGAAAAATCGCTGGCCCGATGGCCGGCTTGTCGCCATGATCCGGCTCATGGTTGATATTTCACTGACGCCGGACGAGGCCCGCGTGGTGGGCGCGCTCATCGAAAAGCAGATGACGACGCCGG
>JAAUOI010000083.1 GCA_012036375.1 Allobrachymonas sp.
TGGGCACGTTCGTGGCGATTCTTGCCGGCAATATCGTTGGAGGTATTGTGGCGTTGCCCGGCATTGGGCCGACGTATATTGCTATCTTTTGCGTAGCGGCAGCGCTCGTAGGGGCGTGTGGTGGCGCAATTTATTCCTGCTGCACCAGCGACCGATCCTTCTCTTGAAATCAACTGGAACCCAGTGACGGAGACTTGGAAAAACCTCAAGCTCGCGCATGGCAACATTGTTGTCTTCCGCTCGCTCTTGGGCATCAGCTGGATGTGGTTTTTGGCGCGGTGTTTTTAAGCCAGTTCCCCAGTTTTGCCAAAGATGTGTTGCATGGCAACTCGAATGTGGCCTCACTCCTGCTCGTGGTGTTCTCGATTGGCATTGCCACGGGCTCGCTGCTGTGCGAAGTGCTCTCGCGCCGGCATGTGGAGATTGGGCTTGTGCCGCTGGGGGCGATTGGCATGAGCGTGTTTGCGCTGGATTTGTATTTCGCTTCGTCGTGGATTGCCGAAATCTGAGCTGTACACCGTGGGCGCATTTCTCGCGCAGACGGCGCATTGGCGCGTGATGGCCGATTTATTTTTATTGAGCTTGTTTGCGGGGCTCTACAGCGTGCCCATGTATGCGCTGATTCAGTTGCGCAGCGTGCCCACACATCGCGCCCGCATCATCGCGGCGAATAATATTTTGAATGCGCTTTTCATGATTGCCAGCAGCTTGATCGTAGGAGCGCTGCTTGGCGCGGGTTTCACGATTCCGCAAGTGTTTTTTGTTCACCGCGATGGCCAATGCCGTGGTGGCGATTTATATCTTTCTTCTCGTGCCTGAATATTTCTTGCGCTTTGTGGCTTGGGTGGCGTCGCGCTGCATCTATCGCTTCAAGGTGAAAGGCGATGAGAACATTCCCGTGCAGGGCGCAGCGATTCTCACCTGCAACCATGTGAGCTTTGTTGATGCCGTGTTGCTGATGGCAGCGAGTCCCCGTCCCATTATTTTTGTGATGGATCACCGAATCTTCAAATTCCCGGTACTCGGCTGGTTTTTCAAGCTGGCCAAGGCGATTCCCATTGCGCCCAAAAAGAAGATCCCGCACTGTATGAAGCCTCATTCAAGCGCGCCGGTGAGGTGCTGCGCGAGGGTGATTTGCTCGCCATTTTTCCAGAGGGCGGCATCACGCGCGATGGCACGCTGCAAGAGTTCAAAGGCGGCATCATGAAGATTTTGGAAGAAGCCAAGCAGCATGGGGTAGAACCCCCGGTGATTCCGATGGCGCTGACCAACCTCTGGGGCTCGTATTTCAGCCGTATTGAGAAAAACGGCGCGATGGTGCGGCCCTTTCGCCGTGGCTTGTTCAACCGCGTAGGTCTCGATGTGGGCAAGCCATGCCTGCCAACGAGGTGCAACCCAACAGTTTGCAGGCTCGGGTGAGTGCTTTACTTAACCAGGCAGGCTAGCTGTCAACTCAGGCCTTAACCAAGGTTAAAATACAAGGCTCGGAGGTTTGGGTGAGCGGTTTAAACCAGCAGTCTTGAAAACTGCCGAGGATGTAAGTCCTCCGTGAGTTCGAATCTCACAGCCTCCGCCAATTTTGTAGAGCCTCCTTTGGGAGGCTTTATCTTTTCTGGACTCCATCATGGCGCTTAAATCCACCATCTACAAAGCCAATCTCCAGATTGCGGATATTGACCACGGCTACTATGCCGATCATGCGCTCACACTGGCGCGGCATCCGAGCGAGACGGATGAGCGCATGATGGTGAGGCTGGTCGCTTTAGCTTTACAAGCGCATCAGTTGCAAGACATGTGCGGCGGCGATGGCACATTGGCCTTTGGCGCGGGCATGTCTGACCCCGATGCGCCCGATGTGTGGCTCAAGGATTTCACTGATGCGATTCGCCTGTGGATCGAGGTGGGTCAGCCCGATGACAAGCCCATCATCAAAGCCTGCGGCAAATCAGAGCAGGTGCTGGTGTATGCCTTCTCTCATGCGGCAGAAGTGTGGTGGAAAGGCATTCAAACCAAACTCACACGTCCACAAAACTTGCATGTCTATCGCATCGACAGTGTGCAAAGCCAAGCTTTGGCGACGATGGCCGAACGCAGCATGACGCTACAGGCCACCATTCAAGATGGCGCATTGAGCCTGAGCAGCGAGCGTGGGCTGGTGCAGATTGAGCCTACGCTGCTGATGTAAACCAGCTTCCTAAGCAGCAACACCCACTTTCGCCGCATCCCGAGCCAATGCTTCTCGCGTGGCATTCTTGTGATACCAATAGGTGATCGCTGAACTGGTCAACACGATGAATAAGCTGTAGAGCACGGGTATCAACAGCACTTGCTGCTGCATATCACCCTTGAAAGTGAGCGTGACGATCAGGACGGCCAAGGGGCCGTTTTGAATGCCGGTTTCTAAACTGATGGTGCGCGAGCGGTTGTTGTCTTGCTTTAGTAGGCGAGACAGCCAATAGCCGAGCAGCATGCCGACCAGGCCTAAACCAATGGATGCGAAAAACACATACCAAGGCGTGGTCAGCAGCAATTGATAATTGCGCGGTACCCAAGAGACCATCAGGAAGATGATCACAAACACACCCAGCATCGAGCCAATCAGCTCAATTGTTGCACCGATATTCGGATTGGTTTTGCGCAAAACCATGCCGATGACCGTGGGTACGAGCAGCACCACGAGCACCTGCGCCACATTTGATGCAGGAATCGCAAACTCGCCTGTCACGCCTGCTAACTTGCTGTAAAAAGCAATCAGCGAAGGCACAGCAGCCACCGCAACCAATGTAGAAACACTGGTCATCATGATGGAGAGTGCGAGTGCGCCTTTGCTGAAATAGGTGAAGATGTTGGAGGTGGTGCCGCCAGGCATGCAGCCCATCAAAATCAAGCCCACGGCGAGCGCTGGAGGCAGGCCGAAAAAGACGGCAAGCAAGTAACCCAAAAACGGCATGATGCCGTATTGGCAAAAAATGCCTACCAGCACGCCCTTGGGCTTTTTGAAAGCAATCAAGAAATCGCGGAAGGTCAGGCTTGCGCCCATGCCCAGCATGATGACCATCATCATCACGCCCAGTAGTTTGGTTTCGGTATCAGACAACATGGTTCTTCTCCTTATTTTTATTGAATTCCGCCTTGACTTCGGCCTTGAGGTCTTTGCGCAAAATTTTCCCCACGGGGGATTTGGGCAGTTCATCGCGGAAGATGATGGATTTGGGAATTTTGTAATCCGTGAGCAGGCTCTTGCAATGCGCGAGCACCATATCTTTGGTGACTTCACCGACAAAATCCGGATTTTAACCGCATAGGCACGCACCGCCTCGCCCGATTTTGCATCCGGCACGCCAACCACCGCCGCTTCGAGCACGGCCTCCATTTTGGCCAGCGCATCTTCAATTTCATTGGGATAGACGTTGAAGCCGGAGACGAGCACCAAGTCTTTCTTGCGATCGACAATCTTGAAATAGCCTTGTGTATCCATGACGGCTACATCGCCTGTATAAAGCCAATCATCCTTGATGATGGCGGCCGTCTCATCGGGGCGATTCCAATAGCCCAGCATGGTTTGCGGGCCGCGCACGATCAGCTCGCCAGGCTCGCCTTGCGCAACTGGCACGCCGTGGTCATCGACCAAGCGCACCTCGGTGCCCGGCACAGGAATGCCGATGCTGTCTGCCTTGGCAACGCCACTCAAAGGATTGAAGGTGACGACAGGCGAGCATTCGGTCAGGCCAAAGCCTTCGGCAATGCGTGTGCCAGTGATTTTTTGCCAGCGCTCGGCTACGGCATGATGCAGCGCCGTGCCGCCGGCAATTGCAGCTTTCAGATGCTTGGGTGGAAAAGCGGTAAACCATTCTTCATTCATCAAGCCGTTGAACAAGGTGTTCACGCCGGTGATCCACGTGATGGGGTAGTTTTCAATAGCACGTTGCAAATTTTGTACGGGGCGTGGGCTGGGGATCAAGATAGAAGTGGTTCGACAAATCTGAACAGTTGAGATAGTTCAAACTCTGGCACTTTGCTGATTCATTGATCAGCTAAGAAAGATTGCCATGAGACTGAAGAAGAAAGCCACGGTTGCCCGCAGAATACGGCTTATGCACAGCCCTGAATTCAAAGCCCGCATCGCCCTGGAAGCCCTGTCGGGCAGCAAAACCCAAGCCCAACTGTGCCAAGAGCACGATCTGCACGCCAATCAAATCAACGACTGGAAGCAGCAACTCATCGCTGGTGCCAAAGGCGTGTTTGGTGCTCCTGCGGTCAAAGAAGTCGACACCACCGCCATGGAGGCCAAGATTGGCAGATTGACGCTGGAGAATGATTTTTTAGAACGTGCGCTCACAAAGGCGGGACTGCTGAGCGCAAGGAAATGATCAATCCCACATCCAAACTCTCCATCAGCGGCCAAGCCCGTGCACTGGGTATCAGCAGAGGCAGCGTCTACTACCTGCCAGCGCCCACGCCGCAAGCCGATATTGATCTCATGCGAGCCATCTCCAAGCTCCATCTGACATATCCCTTCATGGGGCAGCGCCAACTGCTCGCCCAGCTCCTGCGATTAGGCCACGAGATAGGCCGCCTACATGTGCGCACCCTCATGCAGCGCATGGGCATCCGCACCATGTGCCCCCAGCCGGGCAGTGCCACCAGCACACCAACACCGGGGCACGCCATTTACCCCTATTTGCTGCGCGGCATGGCCATTGAGCAGGCCAACCAAGTCTGGGCGCTGGATACCACCTACATCCCCATGGCACGAGGCTTCGTGTATCTGGTGGCTGTGATCGATGTAGCCAGCCGCAAGGTGCTCGCCCACAAAGTGGCCATGAGCTTGGAGGCATCTCACGCTGTAGAAGTCATCGAACAGGCTTTCAAGCGCTTTGGCGTACCGCAAATCGTCAACACCGACCAAGGCAGCCAGTTCACGGCAGGGCAGTTTACCCAAGCCGTGCTCAAACGAGGCTGTCAACTCTCGATGGACGGCAGGGGCGCATGGCGAGACAACGTGTTCATGGAGCGGGTGTGGCGCACGCTGAAATACGAGCATGTGTACAAACACATCTATGCCAACGTGCAGGAGGCCAAGGAGCAGGTGGGCAAATACCTACAGTGGTACAACCATGGCCGCACGCATTCGAGTCTGCAAGATCAAACGCCTGATGAGGCGTATGCCAAGCTGCTGCCGGCGGCAAAGGCAAGCCAAGCGCAAGAACGCAAGGCGGCGTGAATAGTGTTGGTCCAAGCAGCGCAAAACTCCACCCAGGGGGAAAGCCTTCCCCCTGCGCTTGAAGGCGATGGACAACCCCACATTTGCCCACAGCAGAACGCAGAGTTCGCTGAAGATGCGCCGCTCGCGCTGTGGACAAACGCGCGGTTGCCCACACCACGCGCCACCCCCTTCTGGAATGAAAAAATTCAAGTAAGAAAACCAGATACCATAACCGCAGGTGCTCCCGACACCCTTCAACCCAGCCAGAGCTTCAATTATCTTTCGGGGGAAAACTGTTCAAAGGCATCGAACCACCTCTTATCGTAGATGGGCAGAGCAGCCGTCATCGTGTTGTCTCCATCAGTTCTAAGGAGACTAATTGTCACGATATGCTTGATGAATACCAAATCTTTTCTTGAACAGCTTACAAATTGCAGGGCCTCTCCTAGGTGTAAGTCCTAGGGTCTGAGCACGACATTCGTAGGGCTTAGGCCGTTGTGAGCATGCCTTTGCTTTCGATGTAGTGCACCACATCGCTCACGCCTTGCAGCGTTTTTAAATTCGTCATCACATAGGGGCGATTCGCCGATGGGCGCATGCGCTTTGTATCTGCTTCCATCACATCAAGATTTGCACCAACGTGTGGCGCGAGGTCGGTTTTGTTGATCACGAAAAGATCGCTCTTGGTGATGCCAGGGCCGCCTTTGCGCGGTATTTTTTCGCCAGCCGCTACGTCGATCACATAAATCGTGAGATCGCTCAGCTCGGGGCTGAAGGTGGCGGCCAAATTGTCCCCTCCGCTTTCGACGAAGACGATGTCTGCATTGGGAAACTGCTCCAGCATGCGGTCAATCGCTTCTAAATTGATGGAGGCATCTTCACGAATCGCGGTGTGAGGGCAGCCGCCTGTTTCCACGCCCATGATGCGCTCCGCAGGCAATGCGCCGCTAACGGTGAGGATGCGCTGGTCTTCTTTGGTGTAAATATCATTGGTGATCGCCACCAGATCGTACTTTTCGCGCATGGCTTTGCAAAGCATTTCGAGTAGGGTGGTTTTGCCTGAACCGACTGGCCCGCCGATGCCGACTCGCAAGGGGGGGAGTTGTTTGGTGCGGTTTTTGATGTGATGAAGATTTGACATGAAGAGTTACTGGGTGCGATAAAACTAGGTAACGCGAAAATCGCTAAAAGAACGCGAAAAGCGCAAAAACTATTTTTGATGAATTATTTCGCGCTTTTTGCGTTCTTTTCGCGTTACCTAGAAATTTATGATCGGAATAGACGGGAGTATTGGGTTTCGTGTTGTGAGGAAAGAATCGCGAGCATGGGCAAGAAGGCTTGGCGTTCGCTGTCTGATACCTGCATCGCGGTATCCACTGCTTGTGAAATGTCTTGGCTTAGGCGTTGCAGAATTTTCTGGCCTGCGGTTTGACCGAGTGGTACGGCTTTGATGGCGGCTTGCACCATGTTTTCTGCCCAGCCGAAGGTGAAGGCCAGCGCAATGTCGCGTACGCTGGCTTGCGTGCGTGCAGCAGCGAGGCTGAAGGCAATTGGGTAGCTGGGGGTTTGGTGTGCGAACCACATGGCCGCATCAAAGTCAGGCTCTTGCACCTTGAGCCATTCAATCAATGAGCGCCCCATTTGCTCGGTTTGCAAACGAAATTCGCTGGTCTCGCGTGTAGCGAGCACCCAAGCGTTCAGCTCACGCAAGCGCTCTGCGTCACCTCGTCGAATCGCTGGGATGGCTTTGCTCAGCGCTGCTAAGTCGCCGCGAGCAAGCGTGACATGCAGTTGATCCGTGAGCCAATTCGCTATCGAATCAGGAGCTATCCGCGCAGATTCTATGACGGCTTCTAGCCCTTCTGAGTATGAAAAACCGCCTACAGGCAATGCAGGGGAGGCCAGCCAGATGAGCTGGAGCAAACTGCTGGCTGGCATGGCCTGCGGGGCTGAATCAAAGATGCGGCGCATGGCGAGAGACGTGATGAGCTGCGATCAATGATTGCAATTCGGGCCGTGAACATGTGGATGCGTAGGGCTGTGCGCTGCTACCACCGAAATCGCGCTCAGTTTGGAATTTGCTGGCGCGGCTACATGCGCGTGATCGTGATCGCCTTCGTGTGAATGAGTGTGATCGTGATCATGTCCTTGATGATGTGAATGCCCAGCATGCGATGAATAAGCGCCTGCTTCAGGCTCAAATGCTTCGGTCACTGTGTTCACGATCAAATGCATGGCTCGCAGCATGTCGGCCAGCACATGATCAGGCTCAATCTTCAAGTGATCGGGCTTGAGCTCAATTTGCACATGGCGATTGCCCAAGTGATACGCAGCGCGAATCAAATCGAAGGGCGAGCCATGTGCAGCGCAATGCGTGATCTTCAGCACCGTTTGAGGCGCAGCGACCACGCGAATGAGCGAGCCGTCTTCAGCCACGAGTACATCACCGCCGCGGACAGTCGTGCCGCGAGGCAGAAACACGCCGAGTTGCCTGCCATGGGAATCCGTGCAGTCAAAGCGGCTTTTCTGCCGCACATCCCAATCGAGTTCGACGGTAGATGCTCTCTTAATGAGAACGGGAGCCAGCCTCGCGCCTTGAGGCATGAGTTTAGAAATTTGAAGCATATATTCAAAGGCGGTCACGCCAGTAGTTCGGTTTGCGATGCGTGTGAGCAAACGCCACGATCCAAATCTTGTCGTCGCGCACAAGGTAGTTCATAAGAAAAGGAAAAGCCTTCAAACGGTTTTGCCTTAAGCCGCCTCCAATGGATTTCCAACTTTCAGGCATATGAGCGATAGCCGACAGTGCTTGCTCAATGTCGTTGGTGAGTCGACTGCAAAGCATTGGATCTATGGCTTGGTAGTAGGCAAGCGCTTCGTCGATCTCATCCAAAGCCGGCTGAAAAATAGCCGAATGCACTCATGAACGATATTTAGCGAAGACTGTTTCTAGCGAGCCGGTCGTCATCTGGCCTTGATCGAAAGCTTGTAATCGTGCAAGGCTTTCTTGTGTCCAAGCCCGATCAATATCAGCCGGTATGGGCTCAATGGATTCGAGCAAGGCTTCGGCTATTTTGTAGCGTTCTGCCAATGAAAGCTTTTGCGCCGAAGCGATGATGTCAGCCGTAGTCATTCAAATACTTTAACTCAAAACAGAAAGTACCGCTGCGTCATCGGCAAACTCTTCGCGGGCTCGCAGGTGAGCAACTGCCCATCGGCGCGGACGGCATAGGTTTGCGCATCAATTTCCATCTTGGGCAAATAGCTGTTGTGGATCATGTGCTGTTTGCGCACGCCCCGCATGTTTTTAGCGACAGCGATGTGTTTTTGCAAGCCGTATTTTTCTGGCATGCCTTGGGCAATTGCGATGTGCGGCAGGAAGCTGATGCTGCTTTTGTGCAGGCTGCGCCCGAAGCTGCCGAACATGGGGCGATAGTGCACGGGCTGGGGCGTGGGGATGCTGGCATTGGGATCACCCATGGCGGCGTGGGCAATCGTGCCGCCCTTCAAGATCAGCGCGGGCTTCACGCCGAAGAAAGCCGGTTTCCAAATCACGATGTCGGCCCACTTGCCCACTTCTAGGCTGCCTACTTCGTGGCTGATGCCATGCGAAATGGCGGGGTTGATCGTGTATTTGGCGATGTAGCGTTTGGCGCGGTTGTTGTCGTGGCGATCGGTATCGCTGGGCAATTTGCCGCGCTGCTGTTTCATTTTGTGAGCCGTTTGCCAGCAGCGCAGGATCACCTCGCCAACGCGCCCCATGGCCTGCGAATCCGAGCTGAACATGCTGATTGCGCCGAGGTCGTGCAAGATGTCTTCTGCGGCAATGGTTTCTTTGCGGATGCGGCTTTCTGCAAAGGCCAAGTCTTCCGCGATGCTGGCATCCAATGATGGCAGACCATGAGCATATCGACATGCTCATCGAGCGTGTTGACGGTGTAGGGCATGGTGGGGTTGGTGGAGCTGGGTAAGAAATTATCTTCCCCCACCACGCGCAAAATATCGGGCGCATGGCCGCCGCCTGCGCCTTCGGTGTGAAACGCGCAGAGCCCCCGGCCTTTGCCGTCTTTGCCCTTGGTGGCGGCAATCGTGTCTTCGACGAAGCCAGATTCATTCAAAGTATCCGAGTGAATGGCCACTTGCACATCCATCTCATCGGCGACATCGAGGCAATTGGAAATCGCAGCAGGCGTCGTGCCCCAGTCTTCGTGTAGCTTCATGCCGATCACGCCTGCACCCACTTGCTCGCGCAGTGCCTCAGGCAAGCTGGCATTGCCTTTGCCGAAGAAACCGAGATTCATGGGGAATGCATCAGCCGCTTGTAGCATGCGCTCAATGTGCCACGGGCCGGGTGTGCAGGTGGTGGCGAATGTGCCGGTGGCCGGGCCTGTGCCGCCGCCGAGCATGGTGGTGATGCCGCTGGAGAGCGCTTCTTCGATTTGCTGTGGGCAAATGAAATGGATATGGCAATCAATGCCGCCCGCTGTGACGATCATGCCCTCGCAGGCGATCACTTCGGTGCCCGGGCCGATGATGATGTTGATGTCAACGCCGGGTTGCGTATCAGGGTTGCCGCCTTTGCCAATCGCTACGATGCGGCCGTCTTTCAAACCAATGTCGGCTTTGACGATGCCCCAGTGATCAATGATGAGGGCGTTGGTGAGAATCGTGTCCACTGCGCCTTCAGCGCGTGTGCGCTGGCTTTGCGCCATGCCATCGCGGATGGTCTTGCCGCCGCCGAATTTGACTTCTTCGCCGTAGCCGCCTGCCTGCAGCGTGAAATCTTTTTCGACTTCGATGATCAGATCGGTATCGGCCAAGCGCACGCGATCACCGACCGTGGGGCCAAAAATTTCTGCATAGGCGCGTTTTTGAATCGTGGCCATGACTACAGCGCTCCTTGCACTTGTGCGTTGAAGCCAAACACCTTGCGATCACCCGCGTAATCCACGAGTTCAACGGTGCGCTGCTGGCCGGGCTCAAAGCGCACAGCCAGCCCCGAAGCGATATTGAGCCGCATGCCGCGAGCCACTGCGCGATCAAAGCTCAAGGCGCTGTTGGTCTCGGCAAAGTGATAATGCGAGCCCACTTGGATCGGGCGATCC
>JAAUOI010000084.1 GCA_012036375.1 Allobrachymonas sp.
GGCTCAATTTTGGAGATCGTAGCGGTGCTACGGGCGAGAAAATTGGGGCAAAAATGACCGTAAACCCGTCCGCGAGCACCCGCGTAGGCACGAAGTGCCGCCTAACGGGAAATCTGGGTTAAATACAAAGCGGCTCAGTGATTGACTGAGCCGCTTTTCTTTGTGCTGAATGCCTCGTGCACATGCGCCTGCATTGCGGGGAATTGCGATGGCGGTATGCGCGACATCAAGCTCAGATTGACGGTGTAAGCAGTGCCTGCTCCACGATTACTTCGCCTTGCGCATCGCCCGCCACAGCGGTGGCGCAATGAGCAGCAGCGCCGCAATCGCCAGCAGCGAGGCCGACAAAGGCCGCGTCACAAAGGTGCTCCACTCGCCCTGGCTGATCGTGAGCGCTTGCCGCATGGACTGCTCGGCCATCGGCGCGAGAATCAGGCCAACGATGAGCGGCGCAGCGGGGAAATCAAAGCGCCGCATCAAAAATCCAAGCAAACCAAAGGCATAGAGCAAACCAACATTAAAAATCGAATTGCCTGCGCCATACACACCAGCAGTCGAGATCACGATGATGCCCGCATACAGCCAAGGCGGCGGAATTTTGAGCAACTTGACCCACAAGCCCACCAGCGGCAAATTGAGCACCAGCAAATCACATTGCCGACATAGAGGCTGGCAATCAGGGTCCACACCAGAGAGCTTTGCGCAGAAAACAGCCCCGGCCCGGTTTGGATGCCGTAGCCCTCAAACGCAGAGAGCATGATGGCGGCGGTTGCAGAGGTGGGAATACCCAGTGTGAGCAAGGGCATGAGTACGCCGGCTGCGGCCGCATTGTTGGCCGCCTCGGGCCCGGCCACACCCTCAATTGCGCCTTTGCCAAACTCCTCGGGATGTTTGGAGAGCTTTTTCTCGGTGTAATACGACAGTAGCGTCGGCAGTTCCGCGCCGCCCGCCGGCATGGCGCCAATCGGGAAGCCAAAAAATGTGCCGCGCAGCCAAGGCTTCCAAGAGCGTGACCAATCTTTTTTACTGAGCATCAAGCTGCCCGAGACCTTCATCACCTCGCTGCCCTTGGATTCGCGCCCTTGCCAAGCCAAGAACAAAGCCTCGCCAATGGCAAACAAGCCCACAGCAGCCACCGTCACCTCAATGCCATCAAACAGTTGCGATTGGCCAAAGGTAAAGCGCGGCTGGCCGGTTTGCAAATCCATACCCACCAAACCAAAGAGCGCGCCGAGTGCCAAAGCAATCAGCCCGCGCAGCACCGAATTGCCCAGCACTGCTGAGACAGCAATCAGCGACAAAATCATCAGGCTGAAATATTCAGCCGGTCCAAAAGCCAAAGCGGCGTTGACCACCATCGGTGCCACAAAGGTCAGCGCAATTGTGCCCACCGTGCCCGCCACGAAGCTGCCAATGGCTGCCGTGGCCAGTGCGGGCCCGGCTCGGCCAGCGCGCGCCATCTGATTGCCCTCGATCGCGGTCATCATCGAGGAGGCTTCGCCCGGCGTTTTGATCAAAATCGAGGTGGTCGATCCGCCGTAGGCTGCGCCATAGTAAATACCAGCAAACATCACAAACATACTGGTCGCCGGGACGTGGTAGGTCAACGGCAAGAGCAGCGCAATCGTGAGCGCCGGACCAATGCCGGGCAACACGCCGACCATTGTGCCGACGAGGCAGCCAATAAAGCCCCACATCAGCGTGGCAGGCTGTAAAGCATTGGCAAAGCCGCCCATCAGGGCGTTGAAGGCATCCATGCGTCATTCCTTAAATCAAACCCCAAACGGGCTCGCAGGCCCTAAGCCCACCCCTAAAATCTGTGAAAACAACACCCAAAACACCAGCGCTATCGCGCCGCAAATCAAGAGCGATTTCAAACTAAAAGGCGCGTCAAATGAGCTCGCCACGCACATGCCACACGCTGTGGCTGGAATCACAAAACCCAACCAAGGCAAGCCGATCATGAATGCCAAGCCCCCGCCCAGCAGGGTCAGTAGCCGCTTGGTGCTGCCAGCCAGCGGCGTTTGCCCTTCTTCCAGACCTTCATCAGCTTGCTTGCCGCGCCAAGCCGAGACGGCATACAGCAGCCCCAGCGCCAGCAGCAAGCTCACCACAGCGATGGGCACTGCGCTGGCGCCCACCGTCATTTGAATGGCTGATTCAGGGATCACCGTGGCCTGCCAAGCGGCCACGGCTGCCATCACTAGCAATACCCAAGCAAAACGCCAAGGCGTCATTTCACAAGACCCAGATCAGTCATCAAGGCCGTGGTGCGCTCAATATCAAAAGCCATTTCGCGCACGAAAGGTTGCTCGCTCAGATAAGCATCGTCCCATTGCGCGTGACCAACTCGTTCTTCCAAGCGGGGCTGGCGGTGATACGGCCAACGAGGTCAATCAAGGCATTGCGCTGCGCTGTGGAGATGCCAGGCGCTGCAAACACACCGCGCCAGTTGGTCATCACCACATTCAAGCCCAGCTCGCTCATGGTGGGCACGCTGGTGCCTGGAATGCGCACGCGGCCCGAGCTGGCCAGCGCAATCATCTTGCCGGACTTGATGTGCTCTTCAAACTCAGAATAGCCCGAGATACCGGCCGTGACTTGGTTGCCCAAAATCGCTGCAACAGCCGGGCCACCGCCAGCGAACGCCACATAAGCGGCGTCTTTTGGATTGCCGCCTAAAGCCTTGACCATGCTGCCCAAATCAAATGGTCAGTGCCGCCCGCGCTACCGCCAGCCACGGACACCGCTTTAGGATTGGCGCGCATCGCGTCCACCAGCTCTTTAAATGTCTTGATTTTGCCGCCTGCAGGCACCACGATCACGCCAGCTTCTTCAGTCAAGCGGGCAATTGGCGTGACGTCTTTGATCGTCAATGGGCTCTTGTTGGCAAGGCCAGCGCCCACCATCACCGAGCCGCCTACCATCAGCGCATTGCCTTGACCTTTGCGCTGATTCACAAAGCGTGGCAGGCCGACCATGCCACCTGCGCCGCCCACGTTTTCAAACTGCATCGCGCCTACGAGATTGGCCGCTTTGGCTGAACGCTCCAGCGCCCGCGCTGTGCCATCCCAGCCACCGCCGGGCGCTGCTGGCACAAACATGTTGATGCTGTCAAACATGGGCTTGGCTTGTGCCCAAGCAGGCAAGGCAGCGCCAGCCGCCGCTGCTGCGCTGAATTGAAGGAAATCGCGTTTAGAGAAAGCCATGGAAGTCTCCTGTGTAAAAATGAAAATGAAATCTTTCACTGTTGCCACAACCCAAACAGTTGCAACAGGTCGTCACATTGTGGCAAGCGCCTTGGGCCGATTCTTTCAATCCACTTTCAAAAAGCTTCAGTGAATACCCTAAACCCTCATGTTCTTTTGGTGGAAGACACGCCCGAGCTGATCCTCTGGGTGGGCACAGCGCTGCGCCAAGCAGGCATGCAAATGACGTTTGCGCAAGACGGATGGGCAGCGCAGAAAAGTCTCCAGACGGGGCATGGTTTTGATGCGGTGGTGCTGGATTTGCAAATCCCAGGACCTGATGGTTTGGCGGTCTTGGAGGGTTTGCGTGCGCGTGGCGATGAAGTGCCGGTGCTGATCCTCACGGCGCGCGCCAGTGTGCCAGATCGGGTGCTGGGGCTGAATTTGGGTGCGGACGATTATTTGCCCAAGCCGTTCGAGCTCACAGAGCTAGAAGCGCGATTGGCCGCATTGCTCAGAAGGCGCGGGGGCAAAAGTGCGGAGGCCAAAGGAACGAGCTGGCGTTTGGGGCTGCTGTCTGCCAGCGCCAGCTCGCCCGAGGTGTTGTATGCCAACCAGCCGCTGCCACTCACACCGCGCGAAGGCGCTGCGCTGCGCGTGCTGCTGCGCGCAGCGCCAACCGTGAGCAAAGAAGCGCTGCATCACGAAGTGTTTGGTGAAGACGGCAGCGAGCTCGATGCAGTGGAGGTGCTGATTCACCGTTTGCGAAAAAAGCTCGATGCGCTGCATGCCGAGCCTTTGCAAGAGCAGGCCAAGCTGTCGATTTCCACGATTCGCGGCTTGGGCTATTTGCTGACTTTGCGCAACGCGGGTCAGTCTGGCTAGATGCAAGCTATGAAACCCGCTTATTCTCTGCGTCGCAGGCTTTTGCTGTGGCTGCTGTTGCCGCTGGTGGTGCTCATGCTCGCGCATGCGTGGTGGACGTATGCCCGCGCGGTGCAGGTGGCCAACGAGGCGCATGACCGCTCGTTGTATTTGGCCACGCGCACTTTGGCTGAAGAGTTGTTTTGGCGTCAGGGGCAGCTGCGTCTCGATGTGCTGCGGGGTGCGGGCTATTTGTTTGAGAACCACACCGGCTCGCGCTTGTTTTATCGAGTGGATGATGTGCGGGGCAATTGGTTGGCCGGCAATCCCGCTTTGCCTTTGGTTGCTGGCGAAGGCGCAAATGAGGTGCAGTTTTTTTCACTTGTGAGGTTTGCCGATGGGCTCTACCGGGGCGAGGAGGTGCGCTTGATTCGGCTCACGCACATCGTGGATGGTGGCGCGGAGGTTTCTCAGCCGCTGTTTATCACGGTGGCTGAAACGCGCGAAGTGCGCGATCAATTGATTGCGCAAATCTTGCGCGAAACCGTTCTCGGCCAAGGCGTGCTGATGCTGTTGGTTTTGGCTTTGGTGTTTTATGGCGTACAGCGCGGCATGCGGCCGCTGGAGGTGTATCGGCAAAAGCTCAGCGCCCGTGCCGATGATGATTTCTCTGCCATTGATGTGCCCAGCACGCCGCGCGAGCTTCGCCCTTTGTTTGAGGCGCTCAACGGCTATCTCAGCCGCTTGGGGCGCTTGATTGATATTCGCAAGCGCTTTTTGGACAACGCCGCGCACCAGTTGCGCACGCCTCTGACGGTGCTGAAAACGCAATTGACACTGGCCGAGCGCAGCAGTGATGCCGCGCAGCGCGAGACTTTGATTCACGCAGCCAGCCACACCACCCACAGCGCCGTGCAGCTCACTGAGCAGCTTCTGGCGCTCACCCGCGCAGAGCACGGCAGCGAGATGCAGGCGTTTGAGACGGTGGATTTGGTGGCGCTGGCGCGGCAGGTGACGGAAGAATGGCTCACGCGAGCGCATGAGCGAGGCGATGATTTGGGATTGGAATCGCAGGTCGCCAGCAGCGTGGTGCAAGCAGCGCCTGCGATGCTGCATGAAGCACTGGCCAATTTGATCGACAACGCGCTTGCGCATGGGCGAAGCAGTTCTCGTTCGGCCTTGCAAATTACCGTACGGGTTGGGGAAAGTTGGATTGAGGTGGAAGACGACGGCTCTGGCATTTCGTCCGAGCATCAAACCCATGTGTTCGAGCGCTTTTATCGCGCGCCGGGTAGCGCAGCGCTAGGCAGCGGTTTGGGGTTGGCCATTGTGCGCGAGATTGCGCAGCAGCATGGGGCGAAGCTGGTGTTGACGAGCCCTGTTGTGGATGAGCGGGGGACGTGTATTCGCTTGTCTTGGGCTGAGCCATGACCTGATTCCCTCTGCCTCGGATGGGGTTGGGGTGAGGGTGTTGTTTTGTGCTTTCTTTGTGCGCTGGCACGCCCACCGCAGCTTGCGCCGTTGGGGTGAACGAGGAGCAGCCCATCGCAAGCCCCGTGCCCCAGCGACCAAGGCAGAGCGCAACGGCAACAGAACACAAACCAATACACTACGGCCATGCTCACTCGCCACGCCGACCCCATTGTTGCCATTGCCACCGCCCCCGGGCGCGGCGCGGTCGGTATTGTGCGTATTTCGGGCAAACAATTGCAACCCCTGTTTACTCCTCTTTTAGGAGCACTCCGCGCAGATTCCATGCCGGCTAGAGAGGCAAAATACTTAAAATTTCTCGATAGCAGCGGCCAACCGATTGACCAAGGTTTATTCCTCTACTTCCCCGCGCCCCACAGCTTCACCGGGGAAGACGTGATTGAGTTGCAGGCGCATGGCGGGCCGGTGGTGTTGCGCCTATTGGTTGCGCGGGTGCTGGAGGCCGCGCAAGGTATTGAATCGCTCAACAGCATGCGCATTGCCCAGCCTGGCGAGTTCACTGAGCGAGCGTTCCTCAATGACAAGATGGATCTCGCGCAAGCAGAAGCCGTGGCGGATTTGATTGATGCCAGCACCGATGCTGCTGCGCGAGGCGCTGCCAAATCACTCTCGGGCGCATTTTCCAAAGAAGTGCACGGCCTGCGCGATGCCTTGATTCATTTGCGCATGCTGGTCGAAGCCACGCTGGATTTTCCTGAAGAAGAAATTGAGCATTTGAGCCAACACAAAGCGCGCTCGCAGCTGGATGCCCTGCAAGCCGCACTGCAAAATTTTCAGAAGAAAACCACGCAAGGCGCGCTGCTGCGCGAAGGCATCAAGGTGGTCATCGCCGGGCAACCCAATGCCGGCAAGAGCAGTTTGCTCAATGCGCTCGCTGGCGCAGAGCTGGCGATCGTCACGCCCATTGCAGGCACCACGCGCGACAAAGTGCAAGAGACGATCTCGATTGAAGGTGTGCCGCTGCATATTGTGGACACCGCTGGTTTGCGCGAGAGCGATGATGTGGTCGAACAAATCGGCATTGAGCGCACGTGGCAAGAAATCGGCGGTGCAGACTGTCTGATTCATCTGCACGACGGCGCCGCCGAGCAATCAAGTGATATGGCAATTGCTACTGAAACAATAGCACTTCGCGCAGCACTGATGCCGGCAATCCGCCAAAAACTACCTAAAAATGCACCTGTCTTGCATGTCTGGAATAAAGCGGACTTACTTGCTGCAAACCCAGCAATTGCCAAGCTGCATGATGAGCCCAGCCTGCTGATCAGTGCCAAACCGGCCAAGGCATCGACGCGCTGCGCAAAAATTATTGGAAGTCGCAGGCTGGCAAGCCTTGGGTAGTGAGGGCAGCTACATCGCCCGCGAGCGGCATGTGCAAGCGGTGGCCAAAGTGCAGTCGCATTTGAATGAAGCCAGCCTGCATTTAAATGCGAGTCTCGCCCACAACGCAGGCGGCCTCGATCTTCTCGCCGAAGAATTGCGCCTCGCGCAAAATGCGTTGAATGAAATCACCGGCGCTTTCAGTTCAAACGACTTGCTGGGCGAAATCTTCTCGCGCTTTTGTATTGGCAAATAATCAAGCCGAAAGATTAAGTGGGTTGGGTATCCACAAAACTTTGCCGCGCTGCCAGCTTGTCGCTGAGCTTAGCCAAATTCAAGTAGTCTTCGCGCCATGTGATCTGCGGGAAGCGGAAATCAAGATAGCCTAAGGCGCAGCCCACGGCCACATCGGCGAGGCTGAAATGAATGCCCGTGCAAAATGCGCGTTCGCCCAAGCCTTGACTCATGGCTTTCAAGCTGGCGCTGATTTTGCTCATTTGGCGATCAATCCAAGCTTGCGAGCGCTGCTCGGTTGTGCGGCCATCCCACGTGGCTTCCAAGCGTGCCAGAATCGCGGCATCGCACAAGCCATCGGCCAGCGCCTCCCAAGTTTTCACCTCAGCTTTCTCGCGGCCCATTTGCGGAATGAGTTTTCCCACAGGCGAGAGCGTGTCCAGATACTCTACGATCACGCGCGAGTCAAACAGCGCCTCGCCGCCTTCCATCACCAAACAAGGCACTTTGCCCAGCGGATTGGATTGCATGATTTGCGTGTCATTGGCCCACACATTTTCTTGCACGAACTGGTAATCCAGCTTTTTTCTGCCATCACGATACGCACCTTGCGGGCATAGGGGCTGGTCACGGCGCCGATCAATTTCATGCGGGGTTCTCTTGTATGAGCTTAAAAGTTGATTCTAACGAGGCCACGCAGCTCAGGCATTGTGCGAACGCGCCATAATGTGCGCCAGATACAACAGCTTGCCGACATTGCCGCGCAATGTAGGAAAAATATCACACGAAGAGAGGCTTCATGATCACCAACAACAGCATTCTGAGTAACCCCGCTCCTTTGACCCGCGCTGAGCCTGCATCAGGAACTCAAGCTCAGGCTCTGCCCCAACCCGGCGCCAAGATTGACAGCACCGACGTGGAATTCACGGGCACCGGGGGCGAATATTTTCGCATTTGGATTGTGAATTTGTTACTCATCATCGTGACTTTCGGCATCTATCTTCCTTGGGCCAAGGTGCGCAAGCTCAAATATTTTTATAACAACACACATTTGGATGGCCATGCGCTAGATTTTCATGGCGAGCCCAAGAAAATGCTGCGCGGCACCTTGATTGCAGGTGTGCTGTTTGCGATTTACAACGCAGCTGCAAATTTTTCTGCGGTGGCTGGCTTGATTGCCTTGGCGGTGTTGATGGCGATTGCGCCACTGTTGTTTCGCGCGGCGATGCGTTTTCGTTTGGCTAACACGAGCTGGCGCGGCATGCGCATGCTCTTCACGGCCGAGGGTGTGAAGGGCGTGTATGGCGTGTTTTTACCGCCCATTATTGTGTTGTTTGTCTTCGGCTTGATCCTGGGCTTGTCGGGCAGCCTGGCGAAAAATCCGACCGCAGGATTTAGAGTCTTTGGCTTAGCAATGGGTGTGGGCTTTTTGCTGATCTTAGGCACACTGCCTTATTTCTTTTGGCGCTTGAAACAGTATCAGCACAACCATTACGCGTGGGGTCCGCTCAAGGCAGAGCTACGCAGTCCCATGATTGACACCTATAGCGTATTTTTCCTTACCTATTTATGGGTGGTTTTAACCGCACTGTTTTTTATCCCGGTCATGTGGTCTCTCATGCCGAGCTTGCCCCAAGCTTCAGGCAAGGCATTGCAGTTTTTATGGATCTTGCCTTTGTTCTTTGTATTTCTTATCGTTTTGAATATCTTGCCTCGTGCCTACATTACAGCGCAAATGCAAAACCTACTCTGGTCACGCACCGGCAATCGCTACTTCCGCTTCAAAAGCGAGCTGGGCGTTGCGGCCTTCATTGGCTTGCAATTCAAAAACTATTTTCTGATTGCCATCACCTTCGGTTTGTATTGGCCATTCGCTGTCATCAACACCTTGCGCATGCGCTTGCAAGCCATCTCGCTTAAAACCCGCATTCCACTCGACAAACTCACTGATGCTGCTCGCGCCCGCGAGAACGATGCGGCGGGCGATATGGCCGCCGATATTTTTGGCTTTGATGTGGGCATGTGACCGCCATGTCGGCCAATGGTGCATCACCTCAGCAAGCCAGAGCCTTTGCGCTCAGTTTGTTTGATGGGCGCAGCTCCCAAGCCCGCCCTGTTTTGCTACAAATAGATGAGCACTCTGCGCAGATTCTATGCCGGCAAACAGGTCAAAACCTCTTAAAAATACCTCTTAAAAAGTTACACAAGCAAATGCGTCTTCCCGAAGGCTATGCCAAAGGCGCACGCATCATCGAGCTTACGCAGCGTGCGCCGCTCGATTGGCAGAACGCGCAATTACATGCCGCGCCGCAAGACCGCGAAGCCTTCGATGCGTGGGTGCGCACCAACATTCCCGCTCAAGCCAATGCATCTGCCAGCTTGGTCGCGCGGGCACAGCAAAGCTGGCGCGGCGTGGCAGTTGCCTTCGCACTTTTGCTTGCTTCGCTCGTTGGCTTGTATTTGTATGGTTTACCTGTAGCAGCGCGTGGCATCACTGCGCTCGTACCATGGTCAGCAGACGAAGCGATTGGCCGCAACGCGCTCGAACAAATTGATGGCCGCTGGATGAAGCCCAGCAAACTGTCCCTAGCTGATCAAACCCGCATCCGCGAGCGTTTCTTAGCTGGCGTGAAAAAGCAATACCCGAAAGACACGCCGCCAATCCAGCTCGAATTCCGCCAATCCGAAATCGGCCCCAACGCCTTCGCCCTGCCCGGCGGCATCATGGTGATGACGGATGAGCTGGTGGAGATGGTCAAAGACGACGACACAGTTCTAGGAGTTTTAGGCCACGAACTCGGCCACATCACCCGCCGCCACGGCATGCGCCAGCTCGTGCAAGTGGGCGTGTTGCAAGGCGTGCTCTCGATTGCCTTTGGCGATTACGGCAGCCTGATTACCACCGCCCCGCTCATTCTCGGCAGCATGGCCTACAGCCGGGCTCACGAGCGCGAGGCTGATGATGATTCGATTGCCTACATGAAAGCGGCTGGCATCAACCCGCTGGCCATGGTCAAATTCTTCCAAGCCGCGCAAAACTACCGCAGCATCAAGCGCGACAAAGACGGTAAGC
>JAAUOI010000085.1 GCA_012036375.1 Allobrachymonas sp.
AGTGAGCGTGATCGTGCAGATTGAAACGCCCGAGGCGATGAGTCGAATGAAAGAGATTGCCAGCGTTGAAGGGGTGGACAGTGTGTTCATCGGCCCCGGCGATCTTTCGGGAGCGATGGGGCATGTGGGCAATTTGATGCATCCTGAAGTCGTGGCGCTGATGGCCGAAGGTGTGAAAGCCTGCCATGCAGCGGGCAAGCCCGTAGGCACGGTGGGCGGCACGCCCGAGGCGGTGGCCACCTATCGGGCTTCGGGTTTTGACTATATCGGTGTGGCCTCCGATCTGGGTTTAATGATGAGGAATTGCGCGGCGGTGCTTTCCACCATTGCCCAGCAAGACATTAAGATTCATTCGCAAGGTTATTGAAGTCATGGCATCCGTCGAACTCAAAAAAGTCGTCAAGTCATATGACGGCAAAAACAACGTGATTCACGGCGTGGATTTGTCGATTACGCATGGCGAATTTGTTGTGTTTGTGGGGCCGAGCGGTTGCGGTAAATCAACACTGCTCAGAATGATCGCAGGCTTGGAGGCGATCAGCGGCGGCGATGTAGAGATTGATGGCAAGCGCGTGAACGACGAGCCACCGCGCAACCGCGATATTGCGATGGTCTTCCAAGACTATGCGCTCTATCCGCATAAAAATCTCTACGACAACATGGCCTTTGGCCTGCGCTTGCGCGGCACGGAAGAGGCCGAGATCAAGCGCCGTGTGATGGATGCGGCCAAGCTGCTGAAGATTGATCACATGCTTGAGCGCAAGCCTGGCGCACTCTCAGGCGGGCAGCGCCAGCGCGTGGCGATTGGCCGCGCGATTGTGCGTCAGCCTAAAGTTTTTTATTCGATGAACCTTTATCGAACCTTGATGCGCAATTGCGCGGCGAGATGAGAAGTGAGATCAAAAAGTTGCACCAGCGCTTGGGCGCAACGATCATTTACGTCACGCATGATCAAGTCGAAGCCATGACGCTGGCGGATCGTATCGCCGTGCTCTCGGCCGGCAAGGTCATGCAATACGCCTCGCCAAGCGAGATTTACAACCAACCCGCTGCCACCTTTGTTGCAGGCTTTACCGGCTCGCCGCCGATGAATCTTGTGCCCTGCACGGTGCAAGGCGGCCAGATTGACCTGGGCGCGGGTGCTGTATTGCCTGTGCCAGCCCAGCTGCAAGGCAAATCAGCCGCGCAAACCACCTTCGGCATTCGCCCGGAGAACATCAGCTTGCACAGCAGCGATGGCAGTATGAGCGCAGCGGCCAAAGTCGTGATCACCGAGCCCTTGGGCGCTGAAACTTTGGTCACGTTCCTCATCGGTGGCCATGAAATGGTGGCGCGTTGCCCGGCCAGCTTTGCTGGCAAAGCTGGGGACGCGATGACTGTCCATTTGGCGCAGGAGCATATGCATTTGTTTGATGCTGCAACAGGAGTACATATGTGACACCCACCGATCAACATTATTCACTCTTTATCTGCTACTAAATACATAGCACTTTGCGCATATTTTATGCCGGCTAGCTGCCAATTTTGCTTAAATTTTATCCCTAGGAGACCATGATGAAACGACGTACCCTCTCAGCCTTGGCCGCTTTGGCCTTGGGCGTTACTGTGAGCATCTCAGCTTATGCGCAGCAAACCACGCTGCGCGTTTTCTCGGGTGGTGCAAACCAACGCCCCGACTTGATGCGCAAGCTGTTTGATGAATACCAAAAAGCCAATCCCAATGTAAAAATTGACATTGAAACGGGCGGTGCTACTTCTGAGTTGCAGCGTCAGTATTTGTCGACCGTGCTCAATGCAAAAGATGCAGCGATTGACATCTACATGATCGACATCGTGAACCCATCACAGTACTTCAATGCGGGCTGGCTTGAGCCACTGGATCAGTATGTTGGCAAAAATGCGCTCAAGCCGTATTTGCCGGTGTATGCCAAAGCCAATACCGTCAACGGCAAGATTGCAGCCATGCCCGCGTTTGCAGACAGCATGTTCATGTACTACCGGAAAGATTTGCTCGCCAAGCATGGTATTGCAGAGCCTAAGAATTGGGATGAGCTGTCCGCAGCCTCTAAAAAAGTCATGGCAGCTGAGAAGGCTGCGATTCCTAACCTTCAAGGTCTGTCCATTCAAGGTGCTCCGATTGAAGGCGCAGTCTGCACCTTCTTGCTGCCTTACTGGAGTCAAGGCAAAGAGTTCAATGATGCCAATGGCAAGCTCACTCTGGACAAGGCGGCAGCCGTCAATGGCATGAATCAGTGGCTCAAGATGATGGACGAGGGCGTGATCAAGCGCAACATCGCAGAAGTCACGACGCCCGTCACGGTCAATGAATTCATGGCGGGCAACGTACTGTTTGCGATCAACTGGGGCTTTGCGTGGGATCGTTTCCAAACGGATAAATCCTCCACCGTCGCAGGCAAGGTGGGTGTGATGCCACTGCCAGCCATGGCTGGTGGCAAGAGCGCGACTTGCATTGGCGGGTGGCAGTGGGGCGTGAGTGCGTTTAGTAAACACAAGGCTGCTGCGGCCAAACTGGTGCAGTTCATGTCAACGCCTCAAACGTCACAGTTTCTGGCGCGTGAAGGCTCGCTGTTGCCCACCTCGGTGGCAGGTTTTTCTAGCGCCGATGTGATTCGCAAGAATCCTTGGTTTTTGCAGGCACTGCCTGTAGTGCAAGCTGGCAAGAGCCGACCCAACAGTGCGCAATATGGTCAAGTCAGTGATGTCGTGCGCACGAACGCGAGCGCCATCTTGGCTCGTACAAAAACGTCAGAAGCAGGTGTCGATGAAATTTCCAGCCGCCTGACTCGCGTGATGCGCTAAAACTTTGGAGCGATCAAGATGAGCTGGTCCAAACTGAAAGACCCGAGCGAGAAAACGTTGGCGATGTTGCTGCTCGCACCCGCGTTTGCATTACTCGCATTGATCGTGGTCTATCCGATTGGCAAGCTTATCTACAACAGTTTTTTGATTTGAGGCTGTCTGGTGGCGACGGGGAAATCAGCTTTGTCGGCTTTGAAAACTACGCTCTCGTCTGGAAAGACCCTGAGTTTTGGAACGCCGCCAAAAATACAGTGCTCATCACATTGATCACCGTGCCGGGCGCACTGGTGGTGGGCTTGGGGCTGGCCATGCTGGCCAATTTGCCTTTTAAGCGCAAATGGCCGGTGCGGCTGGCGCTGCTGCTGCCTTGGGCGCTGCCTTTGAGTTTTGCGGGTTTGATCTTCGCTTGGTTTTTTCACACCGAATACGGCATCGTCAATGATGTGATTCGCCGGCTGGGGCTGCAAAACCAAGAGGGCGAGACGATGTGGCTGCTGCGCCCCAATTGGGCTTTCACCGCGATTTGCATCACCATCATTTGGAAAACCTCCTCCTTCATGGCGCTCATTTTGCTCGCGGGTTTGCAAATGATTCCCAAAACTTTGTATGAAGCGGCAGAAGTCGATGGCGCTTCTCGCTGGCAGCAGTTTTGGCAAATCACCATCCCTATGCTGATGCCCAGCATCATCGTGGCGCTGATCTTTCGCACCATCACGGCGCTGCAAACCTTCGACATTCCCTACACCATGACCAAGGGTGGGCCGGGCAACAGCACAGAGACGCTGGCCATGCTGATTCACAAAACCACAATTGATTATTTGGATGTGGGCTATGGCTCAACCTTGGCGGTATTCATGTTCATCTTGTCGTTGGCCGTGACGGCGGTGTATCTTAAACGTGTGGGGCAACAAGCATGATGCTACCGAGCTGGACATCCACACAACTGCGCTGGATTGCAGCCGCAGTCGTGGTGCTCAATGGTTTTTTCCCAGCAGTGTGGATTTTGCTCACCTCGCTCAAAACCGAAGTCGAGCTTGTGAAAAAACCGATCACCTATTTGCCGCACAACGCGACGCTGCAAAACTACGTGCAAGCCTTCACCGACCAGCCGCTGCTCAAATACTTAGGCAATAGTTTTACTGTGGCGCTGCTGGCCACCGCTGCATCACTCTTGGTGGCAGCCTTTGCCGCCTATGCGATTGCGCGCTTGAATCTCAAGCGCCGCCAACTGATCCTCACCTGCATTGTCGCCAGCAGCATGTTCCCGCTGGTGACGCTGCTGGTGCCGATTTTTGAGACGATGCGGGCACTCAATTTGCTCAACACCTATACGGCGTTGGTGCTGCCGTATATCGTGCTCAATTTGCCGGTTTGTACGCTGGTGCTGGTGAGCTTTTTTCAAAGTATCCCGAAAGATCTAGAGAATGCCGCCATGATTGATGGCTGCACCCGGCTGGGCGCATTGTGGCGTGTGGTCGTGCCATTGGCCGCGCCGGGTGTGTTCACAGCGGGAATTTTGGCGTTTGTGAATGCTTGGGATGAATTTTTGCTGGCGCTCTCTTTGAACTCATCCGCTGCCATGCGCACAGCGCCCGTCGGCATCACGCTGTACCAAGGCGAATTCACCTTTCCTTGGCCGATCATCTCTGCGGCGCTGATCGTCACGATTGTTCCTGTGGCTGTGCTGATTGCAATCTTCCAAGAGCGCGTGGTGGGCGGCTTGACGCAGGGCGGTTTGAAAGGTTGATCTTTTTTATCGGACAGCTGGACGCGAAATTCGCGAAAGTAACGCGAAATCCGCAAAAAATTCAATCTCTGTTGATGCGTATATTTGCTGAAGCAACTTTTTCTTTTTCGCGAGTTTCGCGTTACTTTCGCGGATTTCGCGTCCTTGTATTTAGAACACTGAGGTATCCATGAACTCAATCATTCGTTACGGCATAATCGGCTGCGGCAGCATGGGCCGTGAACATATTTTGAATTTGCAATCCACCGATGGCTGCGTCGTCACGGCCTTGCAAGACCCGCACAAGCCGAGTATTGAGGCCTCTTTGAAACTCACATCGGGCTCTGCGGTGCAGCCGCGTGTGTTTGATTCGGTGAGCGCTTTGCTCGATAGTGGCTTGTGTGATGCGGTGGTGATCGCCACGCCGAATTTCACGCATGCAGGGATTCTGAAAGAGGTGTTGGCTGCGGACGTGCATGTGCTCGCGGAGAAACCGCTGGTGACAACGATGGAAGATGGCCTCGACCTTGTTAAACGAGGCAAAGGCCGCAAAAAGTCACTTGGGTGGCGCAAGAGTATCGCTACATGCCGCCCGTAGCAGAACTCATTCGCCTCGCGCATGCGGGCGAGTGCGGGGTGTTGCAACAAGTGGCGATTCGGGAGCATCGGGAGCCGTTTTATCCGAAAGTGGGCGATTGGAATCGCTTTTCTGCAAACACCGGCGGCACGCTAGTGGAGAAATGTTGCCACTATTTCAATTTGATGGATCACATCTTGCGCGAGCAGCCGGTGAAAGTGTTTGCCAGTGGCGGGCAGCGGGTGAATCACTTGGATGAGACATATGGTGGAAAGACTCCCGATATTCTGGACAGCGCCTTTGTGATCGTCGAATACGGCAGCGGCGCTCGCGCCAGCCTTGACTTGTGCATGTTTGCCGAGAACAGTGTGGACAATGAAGTCATCAGCGTGACGGGCTCAGAAGGCAAGCTCGAATCGCTCATTCCCTCGCTCACGCTGCGCGTCGGTCGGCGCGAAGATTGGGGCAAGCGAGAAGTCTGGGGGCAAGCCTCAGGCACAGGGCGCGGCGTGGCTACGCGCCGCGTGTGGGACACCAATATTCGCTACGGTGGCCAACATTTTGGCGCGAGCTGGATTGAGCATCAAAAGTTTGCGCAAGCGATTCGAGAGGGCTTGCCCGCAGAGATTTCATTGGAAGAAGGCTTGCGCTCGGTCGCCACGGGTATGGCCGCGCATCGCAGTATTGAGACGGGCTTGCCAGTGCTCATGAGCGATATGATTCCAGCTGTTTTATAAGCGAAATCAGCCTCTAGCCGGCATAAAATCTGAGCGAAGTGCTATGAAATCAATAGTATGTCAACAGAATGATTGGCTGCTGCATTTGCGGCCAGATTTAGGCGGCTGCATTGAAGGGCTATGGTTCAAAGGGCAGCCCGTGCTGCGTTCCACCGAATTGGGGCAATTGCACAGTGTGCGCCAATCGGCCAGTTACCCGCTCATTCCGTTTTCCAACCGCTTGGCGCAGGCCAAGCTGCATTGGCAGGGCACGAGTCATCCGCTCGTTCAAAATTTTCCCGGAGAGACACACAGCATTCATGGCATCGGTTGGTTGCGAGAATGGAATGTGCTTGAAGCGGAGGATGACTTTTGCATGCTGAGTTTGGAGCACGATGGCAAAGGCGCATGGCCCTTTGCCTTTGATGCGTCGCAAACTTTTCGGCTGCACGGCAATGCGCTGGAGATGACGATGAGCATCACCAATCAATCGCGCAGTGCTGCGCCGGTGGGATTGGGCTGGCATCCGTATTTCAGCAAACGGGCGGGGGCGCATTTGAGCTTTGCTTCGCAGACGGTGTGGCAAATGGGCTCGGACAACATTCCCGTGGGCGATGCGGCGCATATCGGCTTGGTGCAAACGATTGATGAGCTGACCGTTGACAATTGCTTTTCTGGCTGGAATGGCCAAGCCAGTTTGGTTGATACGGTCATGCGCTGTGAGATCACATCCGATGGGCAGCATCTGGTCGTGTTCACCACGCCAGAAAAAGATTTTGTGGCCATTGAGCCGGTGAGCCATGCGAATAACGCGATGAATGCTGGTAACTCAAAAGAATCTGAAGCACGCGGCGTGCGCATCCTGCAAAGCGGACAATCGTGGCAAATCTCGATGTCGATCACCGTTGAAACGCTTTAAATCATGCACGCTTGGCAAACCATCACCACCACACCTTCCACGCTGGGCGAAAGCCCGTTTTGGCATCCGCAGGAGCAGATGCTGTATTGGGCCGATATTGCGGGCTGCAAACTGCATCGCTTGAATGCGTTTACCAGTGAAGTTGAGATTTGGGGCATGCCGAGCGAGCCCGGTTGTTTTGCGCCTTGCGCGTCGGGTGGTTTCATCATCGCGCTGCGTGATCGCATCGTGCGCGCAAAGGCTTGGGGCGGCGAACTGCACACGCTCTCCCTGCTCGACCATGATGCCACCACCACGCGCAGCAACGATGGTAAATGCGATGCCTCGGGGCGCTTTTGGATTGGCACGATGTTTGAGCCGCGCACGTCTCAACAAGCCAAGTTGTGGGCTTATTCTGCACAAGCAGGCGCCCAATTCAAGCAAGGCAATGCGATCGTTGCCAACTGCCTCGCGTTTTCTCCAGATAGTAAAACCGTGTATTGGGCTGACACGCCGCAGCACAAAATATGGGCTTGGGATTTTGATCTGGCATCAAGCGCCATGACGAATCAGCGTGTCTTCAAACAGTTCGCGCCCAAGCCCGAGGGCTGGACGAGCGGCTTGCTGAGTAACGGTGGCTACGGCGGTCGACCCGATGGTGCAGCGGTGGACAGCCAAGGCAATCTGTGGGTGGCCATGTTTGAAGGCAGGCGTGTGGTGCAACTCTCGCCCGAGGGCGTTGAGCTGCAAAGCATTGAAGCGCCTGTGACCACCTGCACCATGCCTGCTTTTGGCGGCGACGATATGCAAACCCTCTACCTCACGAGCGCTCGCCACAACCGCAGCGAAGCGGAGCTCCAGCGCGAGCCGCTCATGGGTTGCGTCTTCAGCCTGCGCGTCAATGCAGCGGGCATGCCGGTGAACTTTTATTCGGATTGATTCTCATGTTGACTCTGTACCCAAGCCTCAAAAACAAAGTCGTCTTCATCTCAGGCGGCAGCTCGGGCATCGGCGCAGAAATCGTGCGAGCCTTTGCCGCGCAAGGCAGCATCGTTGCGTTCAACGGCACGAAGCCCGGCGGTGGCGATGCCTTGATTGAAGAAGTCACGAAAGCTGGCCACGCCGCCCCGTATTACGAGCCATGCGATGTGCGCGATATTCCTGCGCTACAAGCCATGCTCGGCCGCGTGTGCGATAAGTTTGGTGCGATACAGGTGCTCGTGAATAATGCAGGCCGGGATGACCGCCACAGCTTGGATGAATTGACCCCCGAGTATTGGGACAACTGCCTCAACATCAATCTGCGCCACCAAGTGTTTGCGACGCAAACGGTCGCCGCTCGCGCACGCGCAGCCCAGGCCAAAGCCTCCATCATCAACATGGGCTCCATTAGCTGGATGCGCGGCCGCCCCAATCTCATTGGCTACACCAGCAGCAAAGCCGCCATCAGTGGCATGACGCGCAGCCTCGCACGCGAGCTAGGCGAACACGGCATCCGCGTGAACGCCCTCGTGCCCGGCGCGATCGTCACGGCGCGGCAAAGCGAGCTGTGGCGCAACCCCGAAGAAGACAAAAAATTCATCGAGCTGCAATGCCTGAAATTCCGCCTCGAATCCATCCACGTCGCCAAGCCCACCCTGTTCCTCGCCAGCGATGATTCCGAGGGCATCACGGGGCATAACCTGATTGTGGATGCGGGGCTGGCGCAGGTTTCAGTCGTCGGGTAGGTGGTGGGCCGATTTCACGCGCCGCTTGAGAAAACTTCATGGCGGCGCGTGGCTTAAGCACCGGAGAAGGCCGCTACCATAGAGCGATGGATTCAACACTTGCCGCATTCATCGACCCAATCAACACTGCAACGGCAGCCAAAGCGCCGCTACGTATTCGCGGCGGTGGCACGAAAGATTTTTATGGCGAGCCGTTTGATCCCGATTTGCCGGTTTTAGACACACGCAGCCACAGCGGCATCGTGAGCTATGAGCCGAGCGAATTGGCGGTGACAGTCAAAGCCGGAACACCTTTGCGCGAGCTGGAGGCGTTGCTGGCGGAACAAGGGCAATGCTTGGCATTTGAGCCCCCTCATTACAACGAAAACAGCACCGTCGGCGGCATGGTGGCTGCGGGTTTAGCTGGCCCCGCGCGTGTCTGCGTGGGCGGTGTGCGTGACTACGTGCTAGGGGCGCATCTGATTAACGGACGCGGTGAGCTGCTCGAATTTGGCGGGCAGGTGATGAAAAATGTGGCGGGCTATGACGTATCGCGTGCGCTCGCAGGCAGCATGGGCACGCTGGGGCTGATCACCCAGGTCTCGCTCAAGGTATTGCCTGTTTCGCCGACAGAGGCCACGCTGCGCTTTGAGATGGATGAGGCCACTGCGATTCGCCGCTGCAACGAATGGGCGGGGCAGCCCTTGCCACTCAATGCTTCATCTTGGGTTGTGGATGAAGGCAAGCCATTTCTTTACCTGCGTTTGCGTGGTGCAGTGGCCGCAGTGGAATCAGCTTGCGTGCGGCTCGCCAAAGAAGATGGTGGCTTGCGCGTGGATTCGCCCGAGACGCTGGCTGATTGGACGGCGACACGTGATTTGAAGCTGCCATGGTTCAAAGCAGGATTTGCACGCGGTGATGATCTTTGGCGCATCAGCGTGCCGCAAACCACGCCGCCAATCGGCTTGGGCGACACGATGATTGACTGGCTCGGCGGCCAGCGTTGGCTGTTCACGCCTTCGCCTGAACGCCAGCAAGCCGCGCAGCGTATTCGCCAAGCAGTGCAAGTGGCGAATGGAAGTGCTACATTTTCATAGCATCTCGCGCAGATTCCATGCCGGCCACCCCCCCGATTTGATCTTAAAAACCCAGTTCTCAGCAGAATCCACCGTGAGCTGAAGCATCAGTTCGACCCAGCGGGCATTTTCAATCCCGGTCGCCTCGGGGTGATCTGATTGCACCATGCAAGCGCTCACAGGATTTGCCGTGCTCTTGGTGGCTCAATCGCTGGGCGAGCTGACGGCGCGCTGGGTGAATGCGCAGCTCGGGCTGGCATTGCCCGGGCCTGTATGGGGCATGTTGCTGCTGGGCTTGGCGCTGCTCGTGCCCTGGGTGCAGCGCCAGTTGGCCGCGGCGGTGGGCGAGGCATCGCGCGTCTTGCTCACGCATCTGTCTTTTGCTCTTTGTGCC
>JAAUOI010000086.1 GCA_012036375.1 Allobrachymonas sp.
CAAATGAAGTGCCCAGCTTAAAGCGCTGGCTGAGGTTTCGTGCCCTGCTAAAAAAAGCATGGCCACTTGATCGAGCAATTCTTCAAATTCAAAACCTTCACCGGTGTGTTCGTCTTTCGCAGCGAGCAATGCGCCAAGAATATCCTCGCCCGCACTGCTTGAATCATCGGCCTGCTGCCGAGCCGCTTCAAAGCGCGGGCGAATCAGCGCGGCCAACTCCTCACGAATTTCTTGGGCGACACGCTGGCTCTTTCTTCGCGTCCAAAAAGGAACGAGCCAGCCGAGGCCATATAGCGTAGGTAAACTGATTTTGGGTGTGAGGTTTTGGTAGGCTGCGAAGGCCGCGAATACTTTGTGTGCCGATGCGCTGGTAATCGGCAGTGTGAAGATGGTTCTGAAAATAATGTCGGCAGTGACCAAAGTCATTTCCGCATCAACATCGTAGGGCGCATGCTTGCTGGCTTTCGCCATGCGCTCCAGCATCGCCAGCGCCGCTTCGCGCATGCGCGGAAAAGCCACCGTCATACGCGCTTGCTCAAACGCAGGATTCATCATGCTGCGCTGGCGTTTCCATAGCATGCCATTGGTGGTAAAGATACTTTGCCCTAGCAATGGTTCTAAGGCTTTTCCCAGCATGCTGTGCTTAGGATAATTGGCCACATCATCGACCAACACCTTGCGCACGAGATCGGGTTGATTGACCATATAGAGCTTGCTGCCAGGCAGCTGCACTTCGCCCATATGCATTTGATAGCTGCGCTCGTACAAACCATCAAGCCAAGACTGTTGCGCACTGAAAAACATTTTCCAGCGCGCCAGCTTGCTTTTTTTAGGCTGAGGATAAACGGGGCAAAATTTGCTCATGGCGTTGACTGGTTGCTATTGCTATTGCTATTGCTATTGCTATTGCTATTGCTATTGCTGTTGCTGTTGCTGTTGCTGCTATGGCTGCTGTGCTTCGGCGCTTAGGGGTGCTCTTTGAAGGAAGGATTCATGCCCGGCCGTCATTGCAAAATAATCGTATTCCCCAGCAAGCTCCGTGGCCATGAGGTATTGCTGATGGACGCGGTATTTATCAGCCTTGATGCGTTGGTAGTGGGTACTATGGAAAAGTGTGTGAAATTTTGGTGATTTTAAAACGGGCTTGGCTGCTCGAGCATTCAAGGCCAACAGCTCGCTGGCTGAATGGCTGGCATCAATTGGGTTGGTCAGTGGGAAAGAGCCCCAATCGATAGGCGCTGTGTAATCCACCCATTTGATTTCGCTGCTGACCACGCAGCGTAAGGCTGCTCGGTAAGCTTGGGCTTGGGGCAAAGCCGCTAAAGCAGGGATGCAATTGCCTAAAGTGAGGAAAGCCAGCTTTTGCAACGGTAACGGAGATACCGAGCTGCGCCTGAGTAATTCGTTTAAAACATCCACGCCCAAAATAGAGCCAGTGCTGTAGCCCACCAGCAGCACCTCGTCATGGGTATCCGCGCGTAAGCAGCGCTCCAAGCAATCGGCGAATTGCGAGATGCGCTGAGGCAGCTCCGGCCACTGGCCGCGTGCGTGTTGCGCAGCAAAGCCACACACGCGCAAAACCACGCACTGCTCAGCTGCGATAAGCCATACCAACACAGCTTCAAACTCAGTGCAAGCGCCACGGCCGCCCCCAGCACTTGGCCGCCCCAGCCCCATCCGAGGCGCTGGCCGAGTGTGAGGGAAAGCATCACGAGCGCCAAACTGATCAACACAGCCATCACGGCGGCAATCACGGGCAAGAGGGCGGCAATGCAAGTGGGGCGGCTATAGGGGTAGAGCCGCGCCAAAGCCCCCGACAACACATAATCGGCCACCGTTTGCAGCGATTGCTTGGCCAATTGGCTGGGCGAACGCGCCCAATGCTTGCGCACAATATCATCCCAGCGTAAGCACTCAATCGTGCTGCGCACAGCCGCCACGGGCGTGATGGCATCAACCTGCCAATGATCGGCGATGGGGCTGAGCTTGCTGCGCGGGCTGATGCTGTATTTCGTACCGTTCACTGCGCCTTGCAACGCTGACTCGCGCTGATAGATGGCGTGATAATACGCGGGGCCTTTGGGATCAAATCCGCCTATGAAAAACACCTGCCTGCGTGTGATTGTCATGGTGCAAAGCTTTCCACGATTCGGGCGGCATGCGATGGAAAATCATTGAGTTGGAGTTTTTTTGCGCAAGCTGCAATTGCATTTTGGTTGCGGTTTGGTGCGAGCCAAGTATCCAAAGCATCTTCCCATGTGTTCTCGTTATTAGTGCGCAGCACACAGCCCAAGCCGAGTTGCTGCACTCTTTGGCCGTTGTCAAATTGATCATGGGCTTTTGGTCGGATGAATTGCGCAATACCTGCTCGCATGGCTTGAGCCAGCGTGCCGATGCCGCCATGATGGCAGAGCACTGCAGAGCGCGGCAACAGCAGAGAAAAAGGCGCGTATTGCACAGCAAGGAATGCGCTTGCCGAGGTCTCAGTTAAGGCCGAATTTGCGCCAATGAACACCCCGCGTAGCCCCTTGCGCGAAAGCACACGCTGCCATGCTGCAAAATCTGCTTGGCCAAATTGGTTTGCCGATCCAGGCATCACGACCACAGGTGGTGGCCCAGCGTTCAAAAAATCTTCCAGCTCTGGGCTCAGCGCTTGCCGTGCATCCAAATCATACAAAGGGAAGCCTGCGTATGCTGGCCGAGCGGGCCAATCGGGCGCGGCTGCGCCATACCAATCTGGGAACAAAGCTAATGAGCCGAGACTTGAGTGCATCCACGAACTAAAAATATCTTGCACGGGCGGCATGGGCAGATTCAATGCTTCACCGGTGTGCGCCATCGCTTTGCGTGCCATCGGAGTTAGTTTGTAATGGTCAATCGCCTGCCACAGTGTGCGCACGCACCACCTCGGCATGCCTTTGGGCAGATGCCAATGAGCGATGCTGGTGGGGGCGATGTGGGTTCGCAGCATATTGGGGGAGGTGTAGGCACTGAGATAGCGGCTGCTTAGATGCTCTTGAGCCAATCTTGCCCCGAGCATTTGAGGCGCAGCAATCACCATCTGTGCGCGGCCTTGGAGTTGTAGGGATTCAATCAATCGATACAAGGGCACGATGCTGGGCGCGAGCAAATTGCGCCAAAGCACTCCCATGCCCTTGATCGAGTGCCACAGGTTGGGGTTGTCGATCGCTTGTTGGTAACTTAAATCCTGCCCGAGGCTGATGAATTCAATTCGAGCCGCCTCTATTTCTGCCTGATGCTCATCATGCGATGCCATGCTGACCTGATGCCCAGCTGCCAACAGCGCCGCACCCAACGCTATGAACGGATGAGCATCCCCTGCGCTGCCCACATTAGACAAAAGGATATGCATCGGTTGATTTCGTAGAACTTAAAGCTTCGATTTTGCCAGTGAAACTGCTCTTCAATGATTTGCCCAGTCCGCATGATTTACAGACACAGAAGACAAACCTCCATGCATCTGCGTGCGTGGCGTTGCCGACAGCATCAAGGCGCAGGCTAATAATACCCCAGCTAGCTATTAATTCAATAGCAAGCCGCGCAAATTCTATGCAGGCTACCCATCCAAAAGGCTTCAAAATGAAGCCTTTAACCCATCACTGAACAGCGGATAACGTAGCGCCACCCGCAGCTCGCGCTTTATACGCTCATTCGTCAAGCGGCGTGATTCGCTCATGAAGCTCAGTAGCATCAGCGGCAAGCTGCCCTGCCCTGCGCTGCTTCGCGGCTGATGCGCGGTGGGCGAGGCAGGGCATACAGATCAGCGGCTAGGTCAAAGTAATCACCCATTTTGAGCTGGGTGTCGTCGGTGATGTTGTAGGCACGTTGCGGTTTGCCGCGCCACAGGGCGGCGATGCAGGCTCGCCCACCGCCATCACGTCACCAATGGCTTGGCCAGGGTTTTTCGGCGTATCGAAAGCGCCAATATCTTCTTTGCGACCGTTCACAAAGTAATCAGTGAACTCACGATTAAAGTTTTGGTCGGGATCGGGCGTGAAGGTAAATGTCGTGCGGCCGCTGGATGAGCGAGCGATGGGAAACGCGTCTGCGCTCTCGCCCGATTCGCGTTTTTCAATGATTTCGTCGAGCAGCTTGCGGTAATGTGCCGTGATGTTCTTCACATAGGCCATATCTTTGTAGCGGCCTTCGATTTTGAAGCTGCGCACGCCAGCATTGATCAGCGATTCAAGGTTGCCGCTTTGGTTGTTGTCTTTCATCGAGAGCACATGCTTGTCATGCGCCACGATGCGGCCCTGCGCGTCTTTCACTCATAGGGCAGCCGGCAAGCCTGCGAGCAATCGCCCCGATTGGCGCTGCGCCCCGTGTGCGCATGCGAGATGAAGCATTGGCCGCTGTAGGCCACGCAGAGCGCGCCGTGAATGAAGAATTCGATCTTTGTGCGCTCAGCATCTATCGCAGCGTAAATCTCCGCGATTTGCCGAAGCGTCAATTCCCTTGCCAGCACGATCTGCGAAAAACCCACATCGCTTAAAAATTTCGCTTTCTCCACGGTGCGAATATCTGTTTGCGTACTGGCATGCAGCTCAATCGGCGGCAAATCCATCTCCAGCAAAGCCATGTCTTGCACGATCAGCACATCGGCGCCTGCGCGGTACACATCCCAAGCCATCTGGCGAGCGCCTTCCAGCTCATCGTCTCGCAAAATCGTGTTCAGCGTGATAAAAATTTTGCTGTTGAACTGGTGAGCATGCTGGGCCAAACGCTCAATGTCTTGCACCGAGTTGCCAGCCGATGCCCGCGCCCCAAACCCCGGCCCGCCGATATACACCGCATCCGCGCCATGATTGATCGCCTCGATGCCAATATCAGCATCGCGGGCGGGGGAGAGGAGTTCGATTTGGTGAGATAGCAGGCTCATGATTCAATTATCCCAGCTTGCATCCTCTAAAGTGCTGTGCATGTATCCACCGATAATCAACACATGACCTCTTCAATGCCGACCTCTCCGCCGAGCACTTTCGACCAACTCAGCCTCTCGCCCGAAGCGGTTGCCAATCTCACTGCTTTGGGCTACACGCAGATGACGCCCATTCAAGCGGCGAGTTTGCCCTTGGCTTTATTGGGCAAAGATTTGATTGCGCAGGCCAAGACGGGTAGTGGCAAGACGGCGGCATTTGCGCTGGCGCTGCTCGCTAATCTCAACCCGCGTCGCTTCGTCGTGCAAAGCCTTGTGCTCTGCCCCACGCGCGAGTTGGCCGATCAGGTGGCCACCGAGATTCGGCGCTTGGCGCGAGCGCAGGATAACGTGAAGCTCGTGACGCTCTGCGGCGGTGTGCCGCTGCGTGGGCAGACGGCATCGCTGGAGCATGGGGCTCATATCGTGGTCGGCACGCCGGGGCGCGTGATGGATCACTTGGAGCGCGGCAGTTTGCAGATTGATGCGCTCAACACACTGGTGCTCGATGAAGCGGATCGCATGCTGGATATGGGCTTTTTTGATGACATCACTGTGGTGGCCAAGCAATGCCCCAAAGAGCGACAAACCTTGCTGTTTTCTGCGACATATCCTGAAGGCATAGCGAAGCTCTCCGCGCAATTTATGCGCAGCCCACAGATGATCAAGGTAGAAGCGCAGCATGCGAGAGATCAGATTGAGCAGCGCTGGTATGAAATTGCAGGAGACAGCAGGCGCGGTGCGAATGCCAATGAGCGCTTTGCAGCCGTAGCGCAAATGCTCGCGCATTTTCGCCCCGAGAGCACACTGGCTTTTTGCAATACCAAGGCGCAATGCAAGCAGCTCGAGATTTTCCTGCAAGCGCAGGGCTATGCAGCGCAGGCGCTCTATGGCGAGCTGGAGCAGCGCGAGCGAGATCAAGTGCTCGTGCAGTTTGCGAACAAGAGTTGCAGCGTGTTGGTGGCTACCGATGTGGCGGCGCGGGGTTTGGATATTGCGAATTTGCAAGCTGTGATCAATGTGGACGTGACGCCAGATGCAGAAGTGCACATCCACCGCATTGGCCGCACGGGGCGTGCTGGAGAAAGCGGCTTGGCATTGAATTTGGCGAGCATGGATGAGATGGGCAATGTCGGTAAGATTGAGCAACTGCAAGGGCGCGAAACCACTTGGAGCAAGCTCGCTGAATTAACGCCGACGAGCAACGCACCCCTCTTGCCACCCATGGCAACGCTGCACATCCAAGGTGGCCGCAAAGAAAAAATCCGGCCTGGCGATGTCTTGGGCGCGTTGACCGCAGACTTGGGCTACACGCGCGAGCAAGTGGGAAAAATCACTGTGAATGAGTTTTCGACCTACGTGGCCGTGGAGCGCAAGCTGGGCGCGGAAGTGGCCAAGCGCTTGGCGACCGCGCGAATTAAGGGCAAGAGCGTGAAAGTACGCCTGCTCTAATTCCACCCAGTGACGAGCCATACTTCTGCGGCAAAATCCCACTTTTCATTCTCAAAACACACAACATGGCCTCCTCTCTCCTTGCTTTACTTGACGATATCGCCACCTTGCTCGACGACGTGGCCGTCATGACCAAAGTCGCCGCTAAAAAGACGGCGGGCGTGCTGGGTGACGATCTCGCGCTGAACGCCGAGCAGGTGGCGGGCGTGGCGGCCAAGCGGGAGCTGCAGGTGGTGTGGGCGGTGGCCAAAGGCTCGGCGGTGAACAAGGCGATTCTCGTGCCGGCGGCTTTGTTGATCAGCGTTGTACTGCCACAGGCGATTTTGCCGCTGCTCATGCTCGGCGGTGCGTTTTTATGCTTTGAGGGTTTTGAAAAAGTCGTGCACAAATTCTTCCACACAAAAGAAGACGAAGCGAATCACGCGGTGATCACGCAGGCCGTGCTTCACCCCGAAGTAGACATGGTGGCTTTTGAGAAAGATAAGATCAAAGGCGCGATTCGTACCGATTTCATTTTGTCGGCAGAGATCATTGTGATCACGCTGGGCACGGTGGCTGCTGCGGCGTTTGCAAGGCAAGTCACGGTGTTGGTGGCGATCTCGGTGATCATGACCATGGGCGTGTATGGCCTGGTGGCGGGCATCGTGAAGATGGACGATGCGGGGCTGCACTTGATGAAATCTGCCAACGCGGGCGCGCGCTCTTTTGGCCGCGGCTTGGTGGCGTTTGCGCCCAAGCTGATGAAATTCCTCTCGGTGGCGGGAACGATTGCGATGTTCACCGTGGGCGGCAGCATCATTGCGCATGGCATTCCGATGATTGAGCATGCCATCAAGGCGATTGTGGGCACAGGCGCACTCTCAGGCGTGTGGGGCTTCGTGCTTGAAGGCTTGGTCGGCGTGGCAGTGGGCGCAATCTGCGTGGCGCTGTGGATGGGCGTACAGAAGATTCGCGGCAAATAATTGCGCATGAAGACCGCATTGCGCTTTGACCGACTCGATGCCCTGCGAGGCATCGCCATCGTCTGGATGACGGTCTATCACTTTTGTTTTGACCTCAATCATTTTGGCTGGATCAAGCAGGATTTTTATCATGATCCGCTGTGGACTTGGCAGCGCACTTGCATCGTGAGCCTCTTTCTACTGTGCGCCGGTGCGGGGCAGGCGGTGGCGTTGCATCAGGGGCAGAGTTGGCAGCGATTTTGGCGGCGCTGGGCGCAGGTGGCGGGTTGTGCGCTGCTGGTTTCCGCTGGTTCATACCTCATGTATCCGCAAAGCTGGATTTACTTTGGTGTGTTGCATGGCATTGCGGTGATGCTGGTGATTGTGCGGCTCACGGCGCATTGGGGCGTGTGGCTCTGGCCGCTGGGCTTGCTGGCAATTGCTTCTAAATTCATAGCACTCTACGCAGTATCCATGTCGGCTAACCTGCAATTTCTCAATGAAAAAGGCTTCAACGCATTAGGCTGGATTTCTAAACTGCCGGTGACGCAGGATTTCGTGCCGATTTTTCCGTGGCTGGGGCTGATGTGGTGGGGCGTGGCGGCGGCACACTATTGTTTGAAGCATCACCGCACTGCGCTGGATGGCGCTGCGCCCGCGCAGACTGGCTGGTTGGCCTGGCTCGGCACCTGGAGTTTGACGTGGTACATGCTGCATCAGCCGGTGATGATTGGGGCGATGCAGGGTCTCAAAGCCTTGGGTCTTTGAAGGCAAATCCTAGGAGTCTGCTGCGAACCAGACTCCTAGCCGCCATATTGCCGCTTCGTTTGATGCGGAGCTGACTTGGCGTGCCGCATCTTCCCAAGCAAGCCAGAGTTGATCTACATGCTCGCTGGGCGACAATCGCACGCGCACGGGAGCCGGGATGCACAAACCCAGCACTCGCTCGGTATTGCGCGAGATGCCCGGTGCGTAGCGGTGCAGATAGTGCGGCCAAATGTCGTAGCTGTTTTCTAGCTTCCAGTCAGTCAATACATGACCACTTGCCAGCGCGTCCAGCCCAGTTTCTTCGCGCACTTCGCGCACTGCGCAATCGATCCAAGACTCGGCTTCAAAGTCCAAACTGCCCGTGACGGATTGCCACACACCGCTGGACTTGCCTTGCTCATCCGAGCGCTTGAGCAACAGCACCTGAAGCTCCGGTGTGTGGATCACCACCAGCACCGAGCGGGGAATTTTGAACGGACTTGCTGGCTTGGGGATGTGACTCATACAGAGGTATTGTGAGGGCATCACGGATAATCCTGCGCATGCCCTCCATCCTAGAATTTCAATGGCTTTTATTTGGCGCTTGTGCGGGACTGCTGATTTATTTGTCGGGCGTGGGCGCGGGGTGATCGTGGTGCCGGTGATGGTGGTATTGTTTCAAGTGCCGGTGGCCGCAGCGGTGGGGACGGCGAGTTTGTTTTCTGTGGCCTGCAAAATCGCGGCGGGCTTGTCGCATATCCAGCAGCGCAATGTTTCGCGGCGACTGCTTCGCGCATTTTTACCGGCCGCAGTAGTCTCTTGCCTGTGGCTGGCGGCCTTGATTAGCTTGGCCTTGCCCAATGTGTGGCCTCAGGGGCAGTCTAGTGTGGATTTTGGGCTCAAATGCTGGTGTTGACCGTCGGCTCGCTTGCCGTGGGCTCAATTTATGTGCCGCAGATCAAGCGCTGGATCGCACAGCTTCGCATCCGCACCACGGCGTTGATCACGGGTGCGCTGGTCGGTGCAACTGGCACGGGCGGCGGTGTATTGGTCGTGCCTGCGCTCATGGCTGAAGGAAGCGAAAGCACGCAGCGCATCATCGGCAGTTCGCTCATCATTGGCTTGATTCTCTCGGCCGTAACAGCGCTCTTTTATGGCGCAGCGGGTAGCTTGAATCTGAACATGGCGCTTTGGATGACGGCGGGCTCGCTGCTGGCTATGCCAGTGGCGCGGATGATTTTCAAGCGCGTCAGTGCGCAAGCGCTCACCCATTTGGTAGCCAGCTTGGCTGCCGCATCGCTGGTGTTATTGGCGTTTAACTTGCTCCAAGCCCGTTGATCGGCGCTAGAAGTCTTCTGCTGCCCAGACTCCTAGGATGCAGGCGTGTCGTCTGTTGACATATCCATAAACTATGCAATCGCCGCATGCGCAATAGCCGCAAAGGCATTTCAATCCAAGGGCCTATGCTGCGTGTAGTCGTCAGAAAACAGTAAGATCTAGTCCTAGATGTAACTATTTTCTACATTACAGTCGTCTCCACGACGATTGATTCAGATCATTGCGAGGGTTTTGATGCAAGCTGTCATGCGCTCAGGGAATTTGAGGAAGAAGGCTAGGATGTATAGCTGTTTGAAAGCGGCGATGCTGGTGGCCTTGTTGTGGAGCGTATGGGCACAGCAGGTGAGGGCGCAAAGCCTGGCTGTGTCTGTGCCCCAAGATGCCTCGGTTGAGCGCTCGAACAATTGCTCATCGCACAGCAAAGTTTGCAGCAGCAGCAGGCGCAGCA
>JAAUOI010000001.1 GCA_012036375.1 Allobrachymonas sp.
CGGATCGTCAACGACCGGGGCGTCGGTAGGCGTCGCAGCCGGAAGAGCGGTCGCCGAGGTGATCCCTGGGATCGCGACTCCCTCGCGGAGGACGTCGTCGAAGACGCGGAACACGGCGGGGTCGAACTGACGGCCCACATCGCGTCGCATCGCGTCGAGCGCTTCTCGCGCGAGAGGACGTGCTTGAAGGGGCGGCGCGAGACCAGGGCGTCGTAGACGTCGGCCACGCAGAAGATGCGCGCCGCCGATCGGGATCTCCTGGCCGGCAGTCCGTGCGGATAGCCCGACCCGTCCCAACATTCGTGGTGGGACTCGACGATCGGGCGCACTTCCCACGGGAAGTCGGCGTCGCGCAGCATCTCTCCCGCGGTGCTGCGATCGCCGGCCGCGAGACCGACCGCCGGCTACTGCTGGAGGTGCCGCTGCTCGCGGGCGAGACCGTGCATCTGAGAATGTGGGGCGGAGGGCGAGGCAAGCGGCGCAATCGCCCTCGTCGAAGGCGGCGAGACGGAAGGCGTGCTGCTCTCCGGTCCCGTCCCCCGCCGAAGCGGTCTTCACCGCGCCCTATGACGGGCTTTACGGCTTCGAGTTCCGCGCGGACGATCGGGCCCGCCACCAGTTGCGGGAAGAAGCTCACGAAGAGGGCGAAATCCAGCAGGCTGCGGGCCGGCTTCAGTTCACCCCGGTAGATATCGATGGTGTAACTCAACGTCTGAAACGTGTAGAAACTAATTCCGATCGGCAAATAGACTTCGATTTTCGAGTCGCTGTCGATGCTGGCATTTGATCGGAGTGCACCAGAGTCATCTCTGCCGATGCGATAACGCTTTCTTGGATCGTAGTATAGAAGATTAACAAAGGGCGAAGAGTCTCTAATTTCATCATCTCCGCAAGCGTCTGTTGCTGCTCGAAAAGCTTGCGAGTAAACGAAGCTTTCCCCCATTGAGCCTGATGTATCTAGAATGAACAGAAGATTCGGCTCAACGGGAGTCGATCGCGTCAGCAAGGGTTCGTTGGCTGGTTGAGCAAAAAGTGTGCTGACCGCCAAGAGGCTGAATAAGCCCCCGATGAGTCGCGTTCGCAGAGACTGCGTAACTAAGAAAAGCTGTGAATTGATAAAAGAGCGATTCATGCTGAATCTCCGTTCATGAATGGATGTCTGCAAAATTTAGGGTGTGACGGACACTTGGATGACTGATTGAAGCCAAACTTCTGAACCATTGGGTCTGCCTCTGCCTGACACCACTTCAGGGCCAAATCCTCGTGCGGTGATCACAGCACGGTTGTTCGCACCTGGCTCATACATTTGAACCACGCACTCTGGCGCACGTTGGTAGGCTGAGAAAATATTGGTGGTGGAGGTATTGATGACTGTGAGAGGTACGACTGTAACCACAGTGCTGCTAGTGGAATCCCAAACAGTGGACAAATTGGACCATTGGTATACGTAGTTCAAGGTGCTGCTCGGGGTGGGCGCATCTTGGATATCGAAAGGCACAGTCGGGGTGGTGGCGGTACTAAATAGCGTAGTGGCTACCAATGCTTCAAGATAAGTTCTGGTTTGCCGCTCACAAAAGAGCAGCGCAGCCTCGGCAGCTTGCATCGCTAATTGTTGGGTGCGGCTGTTATTCGTAACGGCTTCTGAGCTTTCTGAGCCACGGATGGCGCTGACGGACGCCACTGACACAAGCAACAGCATCACCATAGTGATGATCAAGATCACGCCCTGTTGCTGATTTGGACGGTGCTTATGAAAGCGAAGGTGCTTGTAACGAAGGTGAAAAATGTTGTTTGGCATAGGACACTCGATCAGCGGCTGTTGCGCAGGTTAACGGTACTGATAAAGGCGCGCCGTGCAAAGCGATCTGTCGGCACGATGACTCCCGCCGTAGCATCGCAGCCATAGTAGGCGCAGGGTCAGCCAAGATTTCGCGATTGCTTCGCATCAAGACACAAATGACCACAGTGGAGATTTTGTCCCAGCGATTGGTTGCATCATAGGTTTGCAGATTGACATTCGCAGTGGCATCCACGCCGCTAGAACTGCCGATTTGGGCGGCATCAAGGTAACCAACAGGGATGGTAATGATGTTGGTCGTGGTGGGCATCATCACGCCAAATTGAAAATTGAGTTGCTCGATGTTGGCAATCAGGGGTTGCGTGGGCGGCGCATACACCGTTCCTCCGCCATTGCCAGTGCAAAAAAGAGAGTTGTTTTTCACATAGAAACGATTTTCGACATAGTAATAGTTGTGTGGTCTTCCTGGAACTGTCATGGTTGTTTGCATGGGTAAACTAGATCCTGTGCAATCAGTCGGAAGAGCTGGAGCAGCTGTAGGCTCTGTGTTGTAAATGTCTGCCTCGTAAGTGACTGCGATCGCGTGTGACGTGGTGTTGGTGGTGCTACAAGTTAGGGCAGAAATCGAGATGCCGGTAAAGGTGGCGGTATTTTCTGCATTGGCGAATCCGCTGCTACAGGCGAAGATAGGTAGAGTGCTCGTGCCCCAGGGCGCTGGATTTCGCAGTGGCTCGTTGCTAGGGGAAGCTGTAAGACGACCAGGCTGAACGGGATTGAAGCCTGCCAAGCGCAGTTGCTGCCCTAAAATACGCAAGGCATACAGCCCGTCTTCCATTCATTTCAGCCAAAGGCTTGAGATTGGGCTCTCGCGCTAGAGGTGTTGGTGTACAGGGCAACAACAGTGCCAATAACCAATGCGCCCAAGGTCATGGCCACGAGCAATTCAATGAGGGTTACACCAGTTTGCTTGATACGACGACGAAGGGATGTCATATGGAAACCCTCATGTAGTAGCAACGAGGACGAACATCAGCGGCCAAGGAGCGAATGCCAGATGGACAGTTGTCTGAGTTTTGTTCGGTATCGCTGCTGCTGACTACGCTTGAGCTCTCCATCCAATAGATCCATAGGTCAAATTGAGTATTGCTTACCTTAATTACTTCGTACTCGCCTGCCGGAAGCGCCGCGCGAGCCGACGCTGGAAAAAAGCAACATCCAAAGTGGCCAAGGTATTGCTTGTGCAATTGGGATAAGTACATAAGCCCGAGGGAAGATTAGGCACATTGCGGCTGGCTGCATCTGCGATGTCTGTGTAGGTCGGGGCTCTGAGATACACCGGTGTGGCCGCAGTCATTTCGGTAGAGTTACTTCTGACAAGTTCGGCATATTCATTGGCCATCATGGTAGCTAAGGCTCGATTGGAAGCGTTTGTGTTGGCGTTCAGGCTGTAGTTGATCATGTTGGCCATAGCAGCCAAACCTACAGCGATCAGCAGCAAAGAGACCAAAACTTCGATCAATGAAAAGCCACGGTTTTTGATGTGCACCAATCCGTGATGACTAAGACGGCATCGCATATATCGGTTTAGCTGCATGCTGTCACTCCTGCATTGGTCACTCTTATCCGGCCAGTGGTTGATAGACAAATAGCTCGATCTAATTCTGTTTGGCTGGTTCGTGACTTGAAAATAAAGCTGCTTTGCAAACCAGTGGTTCTACCTTCACGATTGAAGCGAAAGCTGCTAGGCGGCTGACCAGAGCTGCCACCGGTGCCTGTATCGATTCCGCCAGAATCGCTGCTCGTATCTTCTTGTCTGCGCAGCAATTCTTCCGTTGAATCAAATTGGTTGTCGTTGTCGTTGTCTATAAAAATGATCCACCCTGTTGCCCAATTCGGATTGGATGTCGTGCAGGTAGGGGTGGCATCTGTGGGATTTGCGCTGGCGCAGATGTTGACGCTTAAACCCCTGCGCAATGCCATGCTTCGCGCATATCGCATGTCAGTCATCAGAGCATCTGTTTGCTGCCGAAGATTTGCCTCGGCCAATACGCCTTGAATGCCCGGTACAGCGAAAGTGGCCAAAATTCCCACAATCGCGATAACCACCAGAAGTTCAGCCAGCGTAAAGCCAAATTGCCGGGCGCGATTGATCGGCGCACTGCAATTATGCTGCTGTTGACTTGTAAGGTTTAACATGATGGCAGTATCCTTTCTTGCGAGATATCGTGCAAACTGATCCTGATATGAGGTGAAGCCGGTGCGATAAACGGCGAGATTTGTTGCAGTGATTGCTCCTCACTTCCTCACCTCATCCACCAATGCCCGAAACTCATCGATATCCTCAAAGCTTCGGTAGACGCTGGCGAAGCGGATGTAGGCTACTTTGTCGAGGCGTTTGAGTTCGCGCATGACGAGTTCGCCGATTCGGCTGCTTTGGACTTCTCGGGTGGGGGTGGCGAGGAGTTTTTCTTCGATGCGGTCGATGGCGCTGTCGATTTGTTCAGTGCTGACGGGGCGTTTGCGCAGGGCGAGGTTGAGGCTGGCGCGGAGTTTGGCCGATTCATACTCGATGCGGCGGCCATCTTTTTTGACGACGGCGGGAAAGCTGACTTCGGCGCGCTCGTAGGTGGTGAAGCGTTTTTCGCAGCTGGCGCATTGGCGGCGGCGGCGGATGAAGGCGGCGTCTTCAGAAATGCGCGTTTCCACCACTTGGGTGTCGGGGTGGGAGCAAAAGGGGCAGCGCATGGGCTATTGTAGGCGGATGGGTGCTTTAGTGGGGCTGTTTTTGAAGCGTTTTTGGCACTTTGCCGGCATGGAATGTGCGCGGAGTGCTATTGTATTGATAGTAAATTGATGGCCAGTTGTGGGCTGAGGCTCTCGCCTTAGCCCTCTCCCGCAGGCACAGGGGAGAGGGGATCAGACCATCAAGACTGAGTGTCAGCCATACACCGGGAAGCGGCTGGTCAGTGCCACCACTTTGGCGCGCACGGCTTCGATGTTGGCCGCATCGCGCGGGTTGTCGAGCACATCAGCAATCAAATTGGCCGTGAAACGAGCTTCTTCGTCTTTGAAGCCGCGCGTGGTCATGGCGGGGGTGCCGATGCGCACGCCGCTGGTGACCATGGGTTTTTCGGGATCGTTGGGGATGCCGTTTTTGTTGATGGTCATGTAGGCATCGCCCAAAATCGCCTCGGCTTCTTTGCCGGTGATGTGTTTGTTGCGCAGATCAACCAGCATGACGTGGCTTTCGGTGCGGCCGCTGACGATGCGCAGGCCGCGCTGCACCAAAGTTTCGGCAATCACTTGCGCATTTTTGGCCACTTGGGCTTGATAAACCTTGAAGCTCGGATCGAGCGCCTCTTTGAAGGCGATGGCTTTGGCCGCGATGACGTGCATGAGCGGGCCCCCTTGCAGGCCGGGGAAGACTGCGCTGTTGATGGCTTTTTCGTGTTCAGCTTTCATCAAAATAATGCCGCCGCGTGGGCCGCGCAGGCTCTTGTGGGTGGTGGAGGTGACGACATCGGCGTGGGGCACGGGGTTGGGGTACACGCCTGCGGCGATCAAGCCGGCGTAATGCGCCATATCGACCATGAAAATTGCGCCGACTGCTTTTGCGACTTTGGCAAAACGCTCGAAATCAATTTTGAGCGCGTAGGCGGATGCGCCGGCGATGATGAGCTTGGGGCGCTTCTCGTGCGCGAGGCGCTCCATCGCGTCGTAATCGATCTCTTCTTTGGCGTTCAGGCCATAGGAGACGACGTTGAACCATTTGCCGCTCATATTCAGAGGCATGCCGTGCGTCAAATGCCCGCCTTCAGCGAGGCTCATGCCCATGATGGTGTCGCCGGGTTTCAAAAAGGCGAGGAAGACGGCTTGGTTGGCTGAAGCGCCGCAGTGGGGCTGGACGTTGGCACAATCTGCGCCGAATAGTTGCTTGACGCGGTTAATCGCCAGTGTTTCAGCCACGTCGACATTCACGCAGCCGCCGTAGTAGCGCTTGCCGGGGTAGCCCTCAGCATACTTGTTGGTCAGTTGCGTGCCTTGCGCTGCCATGACAGCAGGGGAGGCGTAGTTTTCGCTGGCGATCAACTCGATGTGATGTTCTTGGCGGGCGTTTTCTGCTTGAATGGCGGCAAAAAGCTCGGGATCGGTTTGTTCGATGAGGATGTTTCTGTTGAACATGATTGGCAGTTCTGAGGAAGGTCAGTGATCCCGCGACAGATACAAACACGGAGGCGGGCTGCCCAGGCGAACGGCTGAACGCAGAACCTGTCATAAGACAGAGTGGTCTGCGGTGCGCTTCCCAGTGGTGTCCCACGTCGGTCTATTGACCTATCGCCAGTTGCGCACACAAGGAGTTTATCACTGGATGTTTGCGCGATGCCATGAGTAGGGCGCTCTACCAGTTCGCCACGCAGTCAAGCGGTGACCAAAGAAGCCATCAAGGCGCTACAAATACAATAGCGCTTCGCACAATAACCACGCCGGCGATTAACTCAAAATGCCTAAACCGCGATAGTCCCACGCCCTCATGGACAATCTCGGTTAAAATCAATACGCCACTGGCAATGGATCGAGCGAGCGCCAGAGATACCAAGTCGCCACACTGCGATAGGGCGTCCAGTTAGCTGCCACTTCTTTGGCCTCGCTGCGGCTGACTGATTCGCCGGAGAAATAATTTTCACTGATGCCGCGCAACATGCCGATGTCGTCCAGCGGGAGCACGTTGGGGCGCATCAGATGGAAGATCAGGAACATCTCGGCTGTCCAACGGCCAATGCCGCGAATGGCAACCAGCTCGGTGATGATGGCTTCGTCGTCCATACCGTCCCACTGTTTGACGCTCAGAGCGCCGCTGTCAAAGTGCAGGGCGAGATCGACAAGGTATTCGATTTTCCGAGCCGAGAGGCCGCAGGCGCGCATGTCGTCCACCTTGAGCTTGAGCACCTTGGCTGGCGTGAGTTTAGGCTTGGCAAGTATCGCGAAACGATCCCAAATCGTTTGCGCCGCTTGCACACTGATTTGCTGACCCACCACGGAGCGCGCCAGTGTGATGAACGCCTCGCCACGGCTTTGCAGGCATGCGTCGCCAAACTGCGGAATCAGCTTGCGCATGACCCGATCTTTTTTCATCAGATGAGCACAAGCTTCAGCCCAATAAGCAGGAGTCGCCACTGAGGGAGCAACAGATTTGGTGATCTGAACCGCTTCTTTTTTCATAGCACTCCGCGCATATTCCATGCCGTGTAAATGCCGAAAAGGCTTAAAAAATGAGCCTTTGATCTCATGCTGCAGCCTCCCAGGTCGTACCCTGCGGACTGTCTTTGAGCACAATGCCTTGCGCAGCTAAATCCTTGCGGATTTGATCGGCCATTGCAAAATTCTTGGCGACTTTGGCGGCTGCGCGTTCAGCGATTTTTGACTGAATCGCTGCATCGTCCAGCGTTGCGCCTGATTGCAAAAATGCCTGCGGATCGCTCTGCAAAATACCGAGCAAACTGCCCAGGGCTTTGAGCTGTGCGGCCAGCGCCATTGATTTGCTGCGATTGACCTCGGCCGCCAAATCAAAGAGCACGGCCACCGCTTCAGAGGTGGCAAAGTCATTGTCCATCGCAGCTTTGAAGCGAGCAGGGTGCTCGGCAGTCCAATCTATGTTTTTAATGCCAAATGTGCTGTTGGCCGGCATAGAATCTGCGCTAAGTGCTATGATTTCAGGAGCTATTGACAAGGCGGTGTACAAGCGTTTGAGTGAGGCTCTGGCATCTTCCAAATGCACATCCGAGTAGTTCAAACCACTGCGATAATGGCTGCGCAGGATGAAAAAGCGAATCGTCTGGGCATCAAACTTTTGCAGCACGTCGCGGATCGTGAAAAAGTTGCCCAGCGATTTGGACATTTTTTCATTGTCGATATTGACGAACCCGTTGTGCATCCAGTACTTGGCCATGGGTTTTGTGGACGCGCCTTCGCTCTGCGCGATTTCGTTTTCATGGTGGGGAAACTGCAAATCCGCGCCGCCGCCGTGAATATCAAAGCTCTCGCCCAGCAAGGCGCAGCTCATGGCCGAGCATTCAATATGCCAGCCGGGGCGGCCTGCGCCGTAAGCGCTGTCCCACTTGGCCTCAGCGGGTTCGTCTGCTTTGGCAGATTTCCAGAGCACGAAATCCAGCGGATCTTCCTTGCCATCGAGCACAGCCACGCGCTCGCCCGCATGCAGCTCATCGAGCGATTTGCCGCTTAATTTGCCGTAACCGGGAAATTTGCGCACCGAAAAATTCACATCGCCGCTGGGGGCGCGGTAAGCAAGGCCGTTTTGCTCGAGCTGGCTCACGATGGACAGCATCTGCGGCACGTAATCGGTGGCGCGTGGGTCGTGATCGGGGCGTTCGATACCTAAAGCATCAAAGTCACGGTACATTTCGGCGACCATGCGCTGGGTGAGTTGGCTCATGGTTTCGCCATTTTTGACAGCCCGCTGGATGATTTTGTCATCAATATCGGTGATGTTTTTGACATAAGTCACGGCATAGCCAGTGGCGCGCAGCCAGCGCTGAATCACATCAAACGCAATCGCCGAGCGGGCATGGCCGATGTGGCACAGGTCATATACCGTGATGCCGCAGACATACATGCGCACTTTGCCGGTTTCAAGGGGAACAAAATCCTCCACGCGACGCGAGAGCGTGTTGTAAATTTTCAATGCCATGGTGTGTGTGAGTTGGGGGCGTGCGGTTAGGAGAAAACCAAAGCCTAGCCGCTACAATCGCAGCAGTATATCGCCCAAAATCTGGGCGCGTCTGAGAGAGAAAATATGCGCAAACCATTTTTTGCAGTTCCGTCTTTGTCGGCCGCTTTGGCATTGGCTCTCGGCTTGTGCCTGAGTACAGCTGCTTTTGCCGATTACGCTGAAGTCAACCGTTTGATGCGTGCTGGCCAATTGGCCGAGGCCACCGCCAAGGCCGATCAATTCTTGGCTGGCAAACCCAAAGATCCGCAAATGCGCTTTTTGAAAGGCGTGATCCTGACCGAGCAGGGCAAACCACAAGATGCGATTACCCAGTTTACCAAGCTGATTGAAGACTACCCTGAGCTGCCCGAGCCCTACAACAACCTAGCCGTGTTGCACGCAGGCCAAGGCCAGTTTGACCGAGCCCGCGCTGCGCTCGAAATGGCGATTCGCACCAACCCCAGCTATGCCACCGCGCATGAGAATTTAGGCGATGTCTATGCCAAACTTGCCAGTCAGGCCTATAGCAAAGCGCTGCAATTGGACGGCACCAATACCGGTGTGCAGCCCAAACTGAGTTTGATTCGCGACTTGTTTGCACCTGGCGCGAAAGGCCAGCGCCCCACTTCCTCCAGCGCAGCTGCTGCCAAGCCAGCAACTGCCGTTGCCACCGCGCCTGTAGCGCCTGCCGCACCCGTTGCGCCTACAGCATCCGCTGGGCCTAAACCCGCCGCTACGCCCGCCGCTCCAGCAGTGCCTGCCGCAACCGCTGAAGGCAATTCAGACGAAGTCAAAGTCGCCGTGCAAGCTTGGGCCAACGCTTGGAGCCGCAAAGACATGAGCGGCTATCTGGGTGCTTACGGTAAAGACTTTGCAGCACCTGGTGGTCGCAAAACTTGGGAAGAAGAGCGCCGCAAGCGCATCGTCGGTAAAAACAAAATCAGTGTTCAGATCAGCAATTTGGATATCAAAGTCACAGGCAACACCGCGCAGGCACGCTTTAAGCAAGACTATGACGCTGACAGTCTGTCGGTGAACAGCCGCAAAACCTTGGACATGGTGCGTGAAGGCAATCGCTGGGTGATCGTGCGCGAGTCCACGGGTTAACAGAAACAGTCTAGGTAGGAACTTCGTGGGCTGCGCCATGCTCTGCGCGGTGTTTTGGATAACGTTGTTAAAGTCTTGAAGCCGCCTTGGCGCGGCATAACTCGTGGTGCATCGATTCTTTTTGTTTTCTCGTTGGTTCGTGGTGGCTGTGTTGATGGCAGCGCTGGGCCTGTCGTCTGCTTCGGCACAGCAGTCCAAAAAGAAACAAAAGCCACGCGCTGTCGCCAGTGTCGTCACGGTTGCAGCGGTATCGGCTGCGGCAGCAGCCCAAGCGTCTTCCCGCCGTGGTTCAAAAAAATCTGTGCCAGCCGCCTCCGCGCAAGGCTTGCAAGCTGAAGCGCGGCTGCTGCGCATTTACCAGCAAATTGGCCAAGGCCAAGGCCGTGCCGCTTTGACGACTGCCCAACAGCTGGTAGACGATCACCCCAACTTTGCACTGGCGCAGCTCGTGCTCGGCGATTTGCTTATGACGCAAAGCCAAGGCATTCGCGCCTTAGGCGATGTGCCCGAAGCCACCGTGCGAGCGGCGCCTGGCGTCTTGACGGATTTGCGCGAAGAATCGCTCATGCGCATGCGCGCCCTGCGCGAGCGGCCAGCGCCGGGGCTCATTCCCGCGAACTTTGCGCGACTGTCACCGCGCAACCGCCATGCGATTGCTGTGGATGCCAGCCGAGCGCGTTTGTATTTGTTTGAAAACACGCCCCAAGGCATCCGGCTTGTGGCCGACTACTACGCCTCAGTGGGCAAGCTCGGCATAGAGAAAAATATTGAAGGCGATTTGAAAACGCCGCTGGGCATTTATTATGTGACCAACACGCTCGACCCCAATTCCTTGCAAGACCTGTACGGCGCGGGCGCACTGCCAATCAACTATCCCAATCCCTACGATCTGCGGCGCGGCAAAACGGGCAGCGGCATTTGGCTGCACGGTGTGCCACAGGGGCAGTTTGCCCGCGCACCCAAAGCCACAGATGGCTGCGTGGCCATTTCCAACCCCGATTTGCAAGAGGTGTTAAAGCGCATCGAGATTCGCACCACGCCTGTGGTGATCCTGCCCAAAATTGAATGGATCAACCCGGCGCAAAGCGGAGCCGATGTTGCGGCGTTTGACCGCGCTTTTGCCGCTTGGCGGCAAGCCAAGGCAGCGGGCCATTTGGAGCTGACCTTGTCGTCCTACACGGCAGATTTCAACAGTTACGGTAAAACCTTGGCTGATTGGCGCGGCATACTTGGCAATGAGTTAGCCAAAAAACGCAGCTCAGAATTGAAAGATCAAACCGTTTTGCATTGGGCAGAGAGTGCGCAAAGTGCTACGATGGTGGTCACGTTCTCAGAAGTCCCCACGGGCGCAGTCACAGGCCCGACCAAACGGCAGTATTGGCTGCGTTCACCCGCCACGGGCAATCAATGGAAAATCTTTTTTGAAGGAATCATCGGATGATGTTGAATCGTTTGTTGGGCTTAAATTTAAAGCCAAATCGTCGTTTAGCCGGCATGTTAATTGCGTCGAGTGCTATTCTTTTAGGAGTTTCTGGTGTGAGCGCACAGTCCACATCAGCCGCTTCCGCGCCAGCAGCAGCACCCGCCGCAGCCAAATCTACAGCTCCTAAAGTCAAGATCGTCACCTCCATGGGCGACATCGTGATCGAGCTCAATCCAGACAAAGCGCCCAAGACGGTGGAAAACTTTCTGCAGTATGTGAAAGACAAGCATTACGACGGCACGATCTTTCACCGCGTGATGGATGGCTTCATGATCCAAGGCGGCGGCTTCAACGCCGATATGCAGCAAAAACCTGTGCGGCCGCCAATTCCACTGGAATCGAGCAATGGTCTCAAAAATGATCGCGGCAGCATTGCCATGGCGCGCACCAATGTGCCCAACTCGGCCACCGCACAATTTTTCATCAATGTCGTGAACAACAACAACCTCAACGCTCCTTTACCTGACGGCTACGGCTATGCGGTTTTCGGCAAAGTCATTTCCGGTATGGAGACGGTAGACAAAATTCGCCAAGTGGCCACCGGTAACAAAGGTCCGCATGGCAATGTGCCTCAAACCCCGATCACCATTACTTCAGCAACTTTGGAAAATAATCATGGCCAACCCCCAAGTCCAACTCGACATCACCGGCTACGGCTCGCTCACCATCGAGCTTGACGAGGCCAAAGCGCCCAAGTGCGCCGCCAACTTTCTGGCTTATGTTAACAAAGGTCATTACGATGGCACGATCTTTCATCGCGTGATTGACGGCTTCATGATCCAAGGCGGCGGCTTTGAACCTGGCATGACGCAAAAAGCTGTGGACAAGCCGATCAACAATGAAGCCGACAACGGCCTCAAAAACAACAAATACACCCTCGCCATGGCTCGCACAAACGACCCGCACTCTGCCACCGCGCAGTTTTTTATTAACGTGGCAGACAACGATTTTCTCAATTTCAAATCGCCCACCGCATCCGGCTGGGGCTATGCTGTGTTTGGCAAAGTCGTAGCCGGCATGGACATCGTGGACAAAATCCGCAGCGTCAAAACAGGCCGCAAAGGGTTTCATGACGACGTGCCCATGCAAGACGTGGTGTTGGCTAAAGCCTCGGCACTTTAAGCTGCCAACACGTAAGCGAGGGCGCGCATGAGTTTCGATGAAATCCAAGCGCCACGGCAGTGGCGCTGCGTGGATTTCATCTCCGACTTGCATTTGCAAGAATCAGAGCCCGCCCACATTTTTTGGCTTGGCGTGGCTATTTGGAACGCGACGCCTGCTGGATGCAATTTTTATTCTGGGCGATTTATTTGAGCTGTGGGTGGGCGACGATGTACTCAGCGGCCCAGTCGATGCGAATTTGATCGCTCGCCACGAAGGCTTGCACTTTGAAGACCGATGCACGCGCGTGCTGCATTTTGCGGCACAACAAAAGGCCATCTATTTCCTGCATGGCAATCGCGATTTTTTGATTGGCGAGCACTTTTTAGCCAGCAGTGGTGTGCAGTTGCTCAGTGATCCCAGCGTGTTGATCTTTGGCGAGCAGCGCTATTTGCTCAGTCATGGCGATGCGCTGTGTTTGTCCGATGACGATTATCAACAGTTTCGCATCAAGGTGCGCAGCAGCGAATGGCAGCAAAGCTTTTTGGCCACGCCCTTGCAAGAACGCTTGCAGCAAGCGCGACAAATGCGCACCCAAAGCGAAGCGCGCAAGCAGAGCCAACAAGCCGCGCAGCAGCCCTTTAGCGATGTAGATGCAGCAGTGGCTGTGCAATGGATGGATGCCACCCGCAGTTCGCATTTCATTCACGGTCATACACACGAAGGCGTGGATCACCCGTTGGAGTCGGCCCAAGGCGTGGGTGTGCGCCATGTGTTGCCTGATTGGCATGCCACTGGCCGCCAGCCGCGCGGGCATGCGCTGCGATTGAGCTTGGACACGCGCATGAGCGACGAGTCTGCGGGTGATGTTGATCTCGTCAAGACTAAGGTGCAGACCGTGGTGCAACGCGTCAGCACGGTTTAATCACATCAGCAACCGATCTGTCGATGTGGCATGCATTACAACAATGGTGGGGACAGCGGCGGCTATCGGCCAGCAGCCAACGCATTGCAGCGATTGTGCAGCGCCGCCCGGTGCAAGAAGACTTGTGGCACAGCACGGTAATCGCCTTGCCCTTCATCGCTCATTTAACAGCCCAGGAGCTGGCCAGACTGCGCGTGATGGTGAGCTTGTTTTTAGACAGCAAGGAATTTTCTGGCGCTCAAGGCCTGCAGGTGAGCGATGCGCAAGCGGTGATGGTGGCTTGCCAAGCGTGCTTGCCCATACTGCACATTGCGCCACCGCATCGGCCTGATTTGGCGCTGGCATGGTATGACGGTTTTGTTGGCATCGTGCTACATCCCGCCGCTGTGCGAGCGCGGCGCGAGTGGGTTGATGAGGACGGCGTGGCGCATTCGGGCAGCGAAGAGCTGACTGGCGAAATTCTTGAAGGCGGGCCGCTGATGCTGGCTTGGAGCGATGTGGACGCTGCTGGCGAGACGGCGAACGAGGCATACAACGTGGTCATTCATGAATTCATCCATGTGATGGATGTGCGCGATGGCGCAGCCGATGGTTGCCCGCCTATGCCCGCCGAAAAGCGCCAGATGTGGCTGCGCGTGCTGCATGCCGACTATTCAGCATTTTGCGAAGCCTGCGAAATTTGGCAGCGCTTTGGCAGTTTGTCGACAAATTCGTCGGCTTATTCCAAGAGTGACTCGTCAACCAGCTCGTCAACCGAGTCGCCCGGCGCAGACGCTTTCGATAAGCCACTGTTGGACACCTACGGTGCGAGCAGCGTCGATGAATTTTTTGCGGTAGCCTGCGAAGCGTATTTTGTACAGCGCCTGCGTTTTGCCAAGCGCTACCCCATGCTCACGGCGCAGTTCGATGCGTTTTTCAAGCCTGCTTCGCACTGACTTCAAGCTTTGATTTCAAGCGCAGCCGCACGTGCAAAGCGCAGGCGGCAAACAGCAGCACGCACAATACCACCTCAATCATTGCCAAATAACTGCTCGGTGCACGGTCTGACGTAGCGCGGGTGATGCCCTCGGCAAAGTAAATCCAAACCATCAGGCTCACCCAGCGGTAGGTATACATGCGGTTTTTTAAGAGTCCCGCCAGCGGAATGCACAGAGGCAACACTTTCAGTGCCAGCCAACTGCCGCCTGGGCGAATTGGCGCCAGCCATAGCTCCCAAGCCAAGCCAAGCGTGATCAAGCCGAGCAGACTGCCGACGGCAAGCCATTGAATTTGCTGTAAGCGCGCAGCATGCGCGTTGGAGGAAATTTGTGAAGAGTGCGAGCTTGTCTGCATGGTCAGCATGGCATGATACCGGCTATGAGTTGGATTGATCGCGTTCGCGCCGAAATACCCGTTTTGATTGAGACTTTGCGCACCTTTCCTTGGCGCAATACCGCCGCTGTGCTGCGTCTGCGGTTTCGGGAAGACCGCCTAGGGCTGACCGCTTCGAGCCTGACGTTTACCACTGTGATCGCACTGGTGCCCTTGTTCACGCTGATTCTTGCCGTATTCACCGCTTTTCCCATGTTTTCTACCATGCAGACCACGCTACAAACATGGCTGGTACAAAGCTTGGTGCCCGATAACATTGCCCGAAATGTGCTGGGTTATTTGACGCAGTTTGCCGCCAAAGCATCGCGCTTGGGCGTGGTCGGCTTGATCGCTTTTGTGGTGACGGCTCTGGCACTGATATTCACCGTGGACCGAACCTTCAACAGCATTTGGCGTGTGCGGCAGACGCGCCCGTTTGCCCAGCGCTTGCTGGTGTATTGGGCGGTGCTCACGCTCGGACCAGTGCTGCTGGCTGCTAGCTTGACACTCACCTCGTATGCGATTTCGGCCTCACGCGGTGTGGTCAGTACGATGCCCGGTGGATTGAAATTCTTACTCAACAGCTTGGAGTTTGTGCTGTTGGCAAGCGCCATGGCTGGCTTGTATCGTTTTGTGCCCAACACGCGGGTCAAGTGGGCGCATGCTTGGGCGGGCGCAATATTTGTGGCGATTGGCTTTGAGGTGGCCAAAAGTTTGCTCACGTGGTATTTGCGCAGCGTGCCGACGTTCTCTGCGGTGTATGGTGCATTTGCCACCGTGCCGATTTTGCTGCTGTGGTTTTACATCGCATGGTTGATCGTGCTGTTTGGCGCGGTGATCGCAGCGTATTTACCGAGTTTGCTCTCGGGCGTTGCACGCAGAGGTGGTACTCCGGGCTGGAATTTCCAATTGGCTTTTGAAACGATTCAAGCCCTAGATGCCGCCAGCGGCACACCAGGAAAGGGGCTCACGCAGCAGCAACTGGCGGTGCAATTGCAGGTTGATGATTTGCAATTAACGAGGCCACTAGAAGCTTTACGCCAGCTCGATTGGGTTGGCTTATTGGACAGCGATGATGCAGATGCCCAGCGCTTGGTCTTGATCGCTGACCCTGAAAGAACCGCCTTGCTACCCTTGGCACATGCCTTGCTGTTACCTGCTTCCAGTATTGCTTTTTGGAGCCAAAATGGCCTATCGCCAGCGCAAAATATGCGCGGAATGCTATTAAAATAATAGCATTTACCACACACAGAAGGGGTCTAAGCGAACGCACCGAGGCGTTCAAAAAACCAGTAGCTCGACAACACGACCAATAGGACAGAGCCGTATTGAACAATCCAACGCTGATAGCCAGACCAGCTGTTGAGTGCAAAATAAATCAGACTCCATGCGCCGATGATGGCGAGTTGCCCGATTTCGACACCCATGTTGAAGCCGGCCAGCGCCCAAGGCAGCACAGAGGGCGCAACTTGTGCTTCTTGCATCGCGCCTGAAAAACCGAGGCCGTGAACCAAACCAAAGCTGGCAGCCACGGCGATTTTGAGTGTCACAGATTCCGTCCAACTGACTGTGCGCTTGAACAGGTTCAAAGCGGCAGTCACCGCGATGGAGGCCGCAATCGCGGGCTCGACCCAAGCCGGGGAGCCGACCCAACCGAGCGTGGCAGCAATCAAGGTGATGGAATGGCCTAAAGTGAAAGCTGTGATGGTGATCAGTAAAGTTTTCCAACTTTGAGCCAAGGCAATACCGAGCACAAGGCAAATCACAAACGCAATGTGATCAGCGCCAGAGCCAATGTGCTCGATACCGAGACGGATGAAGCTCAAGAGCATCTGAGCGCCGGAATCAGGCTTTGGCATCAGTGCTTGCCAATCGTTTGATGGCGCGAGTACGCGGCTGCTTTGCACTTGCCCGCTCTGGGCGTGGCTAAAGCGTGTGCTCAGAATCGCCCGATGATCCGCATCCACAAGCTGCAGCAATTGATAGCGCAACTGTATTTTTGCAGGTCGCAGGCTGGCGCAGTGCTGCTGAGAGACAAGAAAGTGCCATCGCTACGTGACTCGAAGCCATCGATGCCAAAAGTCAAAGTGCTTTCTTGAGCGTCGCAACGCCATGCAATGCTTTGCTGCGCCAGCGCTGTGATTTGCTGCGCACTGGCTTTGACTTCGCCAGCAGTGATTTGCCGATCATTGTCTGCATCGAGTGTGTCCAGAGCACGGTCTAGATCACGCAGCGCAACAGACAGTTGCAGCTTGGCAGACGAATTTGCAGGGAGCTGCTCCAAACGCAGGTAAGCATCGCTGGCTTTATGCGCTTGGGCACTGCCCAGAAGTGCCCAACCCAAGAGTAGCATCAACATATGTTTCATTTGAGCCTGACATCCTTAAGGCCGGTCTTGGCAGCGGCTTGCAGGATCTGTGCTTTTTCTCGTGGCTTACCAGCGCGTTCAGCGCTTTGCACGGCGATCAGCCAATCTACGGGTTCGCGCTGTAGTTCTAAATTGGTTTTTGCTAAAACCAGTGCGGCATGTGGATCACCTTGCACATAGAGCGCGTACATCGCTTGCTCACGCGCGTGGCCGGCGTTGTCTTGGCGTTGCGTTGATGAGGCCAGACGTGAATTCAGGGTGTCTTGCAGTGCGGGCAGGCGCGCATCACTGAGTTGCGCCAACGCTTGAGCGCGGCGGATCAATACGGCATCACTGTCCGGCTGATTGGCCAACAGGGCAAGCACCGCGCCGGCTTGCTGCGCGGTCAACAATTCATCGGCGTAAGCGAGGGCGGTGTAGCCGTCGTTGTCGAGCGCGAGGCTACGGGCAAACAGGCGCAAGGCTGCAGCGGATTGACCCGCACGCTGCTCATTTTCTGCCATGAGCGAATACAGCCATGCTTGCTGCACCGGAGCGCTCACAGAATTGAGCAGTTGTTGATAGCCCGATCTGGCGGTATCCGATTGACCTTGCAGTGATTGGGTTTCGAGCAGGCAGGCATTGGCGTAAAGCTGTGCGCTAGCCTCTTGGATGCTTTGACAAGCTTGGGTGGCGGCGGCGTAGTGACCTTGCACGCGCTCGATGGTGGCGAGCGTCAGCAAGGCTTGCGCATATGAGGGTGCAAGACTTTTCAGAGCCAGTTGCAAAGTTTTGCGAGCTTGCGCAAACTCGTGACGGCTTTGTTCAATGGTGGCTTGCAGGGTGAGCAAATCATAGCCCGCATCCGGTTGGCCCCAGCGCTGGCCGATCAAGGCTTGCGCTTGGCCGAGATAGCGAGGGTCAGCTTGTTGCCTCGCCAAGGAAATCGCTTGACGAATGGCGGGAATCAGATCTGCGCTTGCAACGGGTGGGCGCAGGCGCGGGCCGAGTTTTTCTAAGACAGTGGAGTCGGGTACGGCTTGTATTGATTTGACTTGCGCCAACGCGAAACCGCTCATACTGATGGCCATAGCCCAGCCAATGATTTTGATATGCATGCTGCTTTTACGCATGAAAAAGCGCTGTGGATGCAGAGCACCCACAGCGCTTGAAGCTTGCAGCAAACCCTGTTTAAGCTGCAATGATACTGACGGGATCATCAATATCGGAGAAGGCCAAGAGGGCATCGCCCAAGACAAGAGGGTCTTGCGTATTGGCTTCACCTAGCGCCACAACTTGCGACACGAAGTCAATGGCAGCGGCGGAGCTTTGTGTGGCAGAGATGGGCACATCGGTGCCTGGCACAAGCGCCACACCGGGCACTACGTTAGGTGGGCTTTCTGTGGTGTTGTTACCGCTGCCGCAGGCAGCAAGTACAACGCTGGCTGATAGGGCGAGCATGAGATGAGAGAATTTCATCAGGGTCTCCTTGGAAGGGTGACTTTGAACGATTTACTGCGAACCAGCCAATGGCGTGTTCAAGTAAGGAAAGCGCGTGAGGAAAGGCACGACGGCTTGATCCACACCATCGTGCACTGCGGCAGATGTTGCACCGAGTGGCACGCTGGCGGGGGCGCAGACCGAGGTGAGCGATGGCACGCCGGGCACGCCATTTAAACCCAACCCATTGTTTGCGCCATTGATCACGCAAAGACCGCCGAGCATGGCCACCAGAGCAATGTCTACCACGTCGTCTTTAGGGCGACGGCCGTTGGGGAAACCCGCCAAATCGACTGCGTTACCCAAATTGGCCAAGCCGCCGACACGCAAGACCTCACCAGCCACACCCAAGCGATTTTGCTGGGCAAACGCAACAGGTGCGATACCCGTGTTCAAACGCAGCATTTCTGAGGGTGTAGCCGTGGTAGGTTTGTTAACGCCGTTAATGCCGGTCAGGAAGGTGGTGATCAAATCCGTGCGCGGCAAGTTGGTGGGAGCCAATGCTGCTGCATTACCGTCGGCCAGCACCAAGCCCAACAAGGCGGGCAAGGTGGGGTTGCTGACATAGCTTAAGAACTGCGTATCGCCGCTCGGATGTGAGCCGTTGAATTTGTCTTTGTCGCGTAGTCCAATCACTACTTCATTGACCAGCGGGTTACCTAGGCGTGAGACCTGCACCCAAGCCCCGCCGGTTTTCTCCGTGGTTTGATGGCCAGATGCGGGCGTGTTGGAGAGCAATCGGCCTTGGCGTAGGCTAGCTGTTGTCCAGCCGCCAATCACAGGATCACCCGTGCCGTTGCCAGCAGTCAAGCAATCTTTGTGAATTTCAATGGCCATCGTGGTGACGTTCTTGTCTTGGATGCCAAAGCCGTTGCCGGCGAAGGCGTTGATCAGTGTGGGATCAGTGATTTGCGCAGCAGTGGCATTGACCAGGTCAAAGATGGGCCCAAGGTTCACAGCAAAACCCTCTTGGCGTTGGCCGACAAACACTTTGCCTGCGGATTTACCGGCAGGACAGCCTGGGAAATTCACCGTGTGCACATGCTGGTTGGCATAGGTCTCGTAAGCGGCGCTGTTACCTAAGGTTTTTACGCCGATGTAGTCGACTGGCTTGTCAAAAGTGGTGCCACCGGCTGCTCGCGGTATGGCTGCTACTGTGCCTTTTCGACGATCACCGCGCACCATGTTGACGGTGAAAGTTTCGCGCACGTTGGAGGCGGGGCTGTTCACGCTATTGATTGGACCAGCTTGCGTGAGTGGTATTGCGACCGTTTGGTTGCCAATGGGCAACTCAACGCCACGGCCGCCATTGGCCAAGGTGTTATTAAAGCGGAATTGGAAAGTGATGTCTTCGCGTGCATCGCCATTGTTGTCTACATGGATTTCATACAGCGCGTTCGGATCCATCTTGAAGTAATTCGGGCCGCCGTAGGCATCTTGCAGCGGCAAGTAGTTGGAGATCAGCGTCACATAGTCTGTGCGGCCACTTTCGTAGCTGCGGAACATATAAAAATCGGTGTTGTCGACCTTGGGCGCGGTGGTGATGAAGGGCGCTTCGCGATGGCTAGAGGCGAAGCTGGGGGCGATAAATGCGGCGCTTGCGCACAAAGCTGAAATGGCCGCCGTGTGCAAGGCGGTTTTGACGAGTTGCATGAAATGCTCCTAAAAAGTTGAGGGTGGCTATGATCCCAACTGCAATACGCGGCCTTCTTCTCAATGGATTTGGAAAAGTGTAAAAAAACGTGTTCGCCTTGCACGGCGCGTTGTGTCCGCTCGATAAGCGTTGATCTGCATGGCTTTTTGCGGTCTTTTATGATGAACGCATGCACACCGTGGTTTGGTTTAAAAAAGATCTTCGTTTGAGTGATCACGCGCCCTTGACTTGGGCCAGGCAGCAAGCCACTGCCGAGGGCGGAGCGGTGTTGCCTCTGTGGGTTGATGAACCTGCGATGTGGCGGCAGGCAGACATGTCAGCGCGGCATTTTGGGTTTGCACAAGAGTGTGTGCAATCGCTGTCGCAGGCCATCGCGAGTCAAGGCGGGCAACTGCTGCGTATGCAAGCCGATATGCCGCAGGCGCTTGAAGTATTGCGCTTGCGTATCGGCGCATTTGCTTTGGTGAGCTTTGAAGAAACAGGCAATGGCTGGAGCTATGCGCGTGATCTGGAGGTGGCTGCTTGGTGCAAAGCGCAAGGTATTGAGTGGCGCGAATTTCCAAGCAACGGCGTGGTGCGGCGCTTGCTTTCGCACGGTGGCGGTCGCAATCGCTGGAGCTTGCATTGGAATCTGCGTATGAATGAGCCGCCACTGGGTACGGCGGCGCAAGTTCCATGGGCACGATTGCCTTTGGATTGCAGCCCTGCGCCTACGGCAGCTGGCATGGGTTTGAAGGATGCCGATGCGCCTGTGCGCCAGCGCGGGGGCAGGGCGCATGCAGAGGATGCTTTGTTTTCATTCCTAGCAGAGCGTGGCCAGCATTACCGCAGCGCGATGAGCAGCCCGGTGAGTGGCGAAGAAGCTTGCTCGCGCATTTCGCCGCATTTGGCTTGGGGCACGTTGTCCATTCGCGAGGTGCTGCATGCGACTTGGGCGCGGCGCTCGCACTTATTGGCTCTGCCCGTGCCAGAGCGCCCGCCGGGCTACTTGCAAAGTCTCAAAAGCTTTGAAAGCCGCTTGCACTGGCATTGCCATTTCATCCAAAAACTAGAAAGCGAGCCGGCAATTGAATGGCGCAACGTGAATCGTGGTTTTGATGGGTTACGCAATGAAGATGAGCTTGCATCGGAGGAGTTACGACGCTTGCAAGCTTGGCAAGAGGGGTGCACGGGCTTTCCCTTCGTGGATGCTTGCATGCGCAGCTTGGCCGCTACAGGCTGGATCAACTTTCGCATGCGCGCGATGCTGATGAGCTTTGCAAGCTACCACCTGTGGCTGCATTGGCGGCATTCAGGGCTTTATTTGGCTAAGCTATTTACCGATTACGAGCCGGGCATTCACTGGAGTCAATGCCAGATGCAAAGCGGCGTGACCGGGGATCAATACCGTGCGGATTTACAACCCCGTCAAGCAAAGCAAGGATCAAGACCCGGCAGGCCAATTCATTCGCCGCTGGGTGCCCGAGCTGGCCGATCTGCCCGATGCTTGGCTGCATGAGCCTTGGTTAGCACCAAGGCGCCCGAGGGCTATCCCGCGCCGATTGTGGATCTGGCGCAGGCCGCGCGCGAGGCCAAAGAAAAAATTTACAGTAAAAAGGCCGAAAGCACTGTGAAAGATGAGGCCACGAAGGTCTATGCCAAACACGGCTCGCGCCATCCTTCGCGTGAAGGTGTGCGCAGGCGGGCGGGCGCAAAGCCTGTGGCTAAGAAAACAAATGCAGTCGTCGACGATTTACAACTGGGATTTCAGTTTTGAAAAGCACGCCAATGACTTCGCTTGCAGACAAGCAAGTGCTGACAGCGGGCGATATTTCTCGCATGATCGAAATAGCTTGGGAAGACCGCACACCTTTAGAAGCTATCAAAGCACAATTTGGACTGAAAGAATCTGCGGTAATCCGGCTTAAATCGCACCTGCGCCTAGCAGGCAACTGAGCGCAGCCACCACCGTCAGTCGCAGCCTCAGCGGCAGCCAAGGTGCCCAACCCGCATGCGGATAGCTCTTTCGATCCACCCCATAGCAGGTGATCAGTAAAGCTGCCATGAGCGGCAACCCGGCGTAGGCGGGCATGATGGAGCCAATCCAAGCCACGATGCTGGGCACCACGCCCCAGATCAGGTGAAAATTTCGCTTCTCAGCAGGTATCTGCGCCGCAATACCCCAATGAATTCCACCTAAAAACGACGCAATGATGGCTGCATAAGCCGTCAAACCAATCGCCAGCCAGTTGCGCAAATCTGGTTCCACGGTCCACAGCAGCAGCGCAGGCAACACAAAGGAACCCAACCTGCATAGCCCAATGTGCGGGCTAGCAGGCTGGGGGAGCTGAGGTGTTCAGAGTTGTAATTGGAGGCCATTTTTTAAGCGATTTCGGGTTCTAGCCGGGATTTTATATGCGCCGAGTGCTCATTTGTTGATAGCAAAAAAATGCATAGGCATGTGGAGCAATTGCTGAAAATCGCGCTCCAGCTTCTGCGCTTGCGAGGCGTATTTCGCCCCATTCTCAGTGCTGAACAAGTCGGGCTTGCTTGAAAAACTGCTTGCCACCTATTGCCAGCTCAAATGGTTGCTGGGCAGATCGTCACCAAGCTGATGAGCAACCAGCCAATCAGCGCCAGCTCGCCAATGTACTTTTCGCAAATGCACGCAGTAGCTCGCAAGCCACATGCGCCCATTGTGCGGACACAAAAATCTGCTTGTGTTGCTGCAGACCATCGGCAGGGTTACACTTAGTGAATGCATGACGGAAACGACACACATCCTGCGGAGCTTGTGCCTATCAAGCCACGCCGCAAAGGCATTTATATTCTGCCCAACTTGTTTACGCTTGCTGCTTTGTTTGGCGGCTTCTATGGCATTGTTATGGCAATGAATGGGCGCTTTCATGAAGCGGCTATCGGTATTTTCTGCGCGATGGTGCTCGATAGCCTAGATGGCCGCGTCGCTCGTATGACGAACACGCAGTCAGCTTTTGGCGAGCAAATGGATTCGCTCTCCGATATGGTGAGCTTTGGCGCAGCGCCGGCGCTGATTGCCTATGAATGGGCCCTCAAAGACATTGGGCGCTGGGGCTGGATTGCAGCCTTCGTATATGTCTCTTGCGCGGCCTTGCGCTTGGCTCGCTTCAATGTGAACACCGCTGTAGTGGATAAGCGTTATTTTCAAGGTCTACCAAGCCCAGCGGCTGCGGCCTTGGTGATGGGTTTCATTTGGGTGCTGACCGATTTACAAATCGCTGGGCAAGATACCTTAGTCGTGCTGGGATTTTTGGAAATGAAAGTGCGTTGGGTGATATTTGCTTTAGCGTTGTATGCGGGTCTGACCATGGTGACCAATGTGCCGTTTTATAGCTTCAAAGATGTGAACATGAAGCGCAGCGTGCCGTTTGCTGTGATCGTGCTGCTTGCTTTGGGCATTGCCGCGATCAATATTGATCCGCCGACAGTGCTCTTTGGAATTTTTGTGTCCTATGGTTTGTCGGGCTACGTGATTTACGCGATGCGAAAAGCCAAAGGACAACACACCAGTGTGATCGCCACCAGCAAAGACGAGCCTGACGAGCGCGGGCTGCATTAGCTTGACTGAATGCGAGCAGACTCTATGGCATTCGCCGTAAGCTTGGCTCCAGTTTTAAGGTCTGATGCCGAATTATTTTTTTAGATTTTTTATGTCGTCCCCCGATCAATACGCCGTCATTGGCAACCCGATTGCCCAATCCAAATCGCCCATCATTCATGCCTTGTTTGCTAAAGCCACCGGCCAGCACATGGAATACACGCGCGTGGAAGGCCGCATTGGCGGTTTTGCCCAGCAGCTCGATGAGCTTCGCGCCGCAGGCATGCGCGGCATGAATGTGACAGCGCCTTTCAAACTCGAAGCCTTTGCCTACGCCACGCACCGCAGCCAAGCGGCAGAGCTTGCTGGCGCAGTGAATGCGCTGAAATTTATCAGTAACGAAGTGCATGCTGAGAATTTTGATGGTGTCGGGCTGGTCAATGACATACAGCGCAACCACGCGACACTTCTTCGCGGCAAGCGTGTGCTCTTGCTCGGAGCGGGTGGCGCGGTGCGCGGCGCATTGCTGCCTTTTGCCAAGGCAGAGCCCGCCCTCTTGGTTGTGGCGAACCGGACAGTGGCCAAGGCGCAAGAGCTGGTGGCGATGTTAGACAAGCAAATGGCGGTGAGTGCTAAGGCTTGTTCCTTTGAGACACTTGAAGGCGAATTTGATGTGGTGGTCAACGGCACATCAGCGGCTTTGTTTGACCAAGCGCCTGCGGTGCCAGTCAGTGCATTTGCGCCTGGCTGCTTGGCCTATGAAATGGCCTATGGCAAAGGCATGACCCCGTTTTTACAGCTTGCTCGCCAAGCAGACAAATCGGGCGATGTGCGTTGTGTCGATGGCGTGGGCATGCTGGTGGAGCAGGCTGCGCTGGCCTTTGAGTGGTGGCGCGGCGTGCGTCCAGAGACGCTTGAGGCGATTTCTGAGTTAACTGTGCCCTTGTGATTGGTGAGTACAAGCACGAACTGCGTGCGAGCGGTAAATGGGGGAGTCTGAGCCAGAAACAAAGGCTTGGGGTATTGCGCATTTCCAGCTGAAGGCTACCAAGGGTCAGACCGCTATCGCGCGGGGCATGCTGGTGAAACAAGATCATCCCGTGGCCAGCATGGTCACACGGCTCAATGTGCCGTTTCATTTTTCTGGCTTGGGTGCGACGATCAAAATGCCTGCACCGCTGCTGGGAGAACACAACAAAGAGATTGCACGCGATCTCGGTTTTTCAGAAGCTGAGGTTCAAGCGATGCAAGGTGAAGGCGTGTTGTACGCTGAACCTAGTGCCTGAAATCATCAGCGGAGTCAGTGCTGCGTAATCGCGTCACAATCTAGGTATTCCAGTGCATATTCCCATGAAAGCAAGCTTATGAAGATTTTGGTTTTGAACGGCATCAATCTCAATATGTTTGGCAAGCGCGATGCGGCCACCTATGGCACGGCGACGCTTGATGACATCAACGCCGCCTGCGTTGCTCTAGGCAAAGAACTGGGCGCTGAAATCAGTTGTATGCAGACCAATTTTGAAGGCGAAATGGTGCAACGCATTCATGCCGCGCATGGCGATGGCACGACGGCTGTCGTCATCAACGCTGGCGCATGGACGCATTACAGCTATGGCATTCGCGATGCATTGGCGATCTTGAAATGCCCGATCATTGAAGTGCACATGAGCAATATCCACGCACGCGAGGAGTTTCGCCATCATTCTGTGATTGCATCCATTGCCAAAGGGCAAATCGCGGGCTTTGGAATGGAAAGTTATCTGTTGGGTATCCGTGCGGCGATGTCGGCAGTGAAAACTTAAAACTCTTTATTACTATTATTTTAATAGCATCCCGCGCATATTTTATGCCGGCTACCACCCCAAAACACTCAAAACTAAGGCGCAGCAGGCAGCAACTGCGCCACGCCGTACAGCGCGGCCAAATTGCGCAGCCGCTCGGGCAGGCCGCGCACTGAAAAGCTCTTGCCTTGGATCTGCGCCTCACGCCGGCATTCAAGCAGTACGGCGAGGGCGGATGAATCGAATTTCTGCAAGGCCGATGCATCTGCCACCACGGTGTGCTCTTGGCTGCGCAAAGCCTGCGCCAACATGCGTGCGCAAGTGCGGGCGCTGGCGTGGGTGATCTCGGCGGGCAAGACAAGCATCGCCAATCCTCAAGCCTTGCGACCTTTGTTGCGCTCGGCCAGCTTGTTGATCAAGCCGTCAATGCCATTGGCGTTGATTTCTTGTGCAAACTGGGTGCGGTAGGTTTGAATCAGCCAGACACTGGCGACGTTGATGTCGTAAATTCTCCAAGAACTGCCTGCTTTTTCTACGCGGTAGTCCAGTGCAATCGGGTCGCCCCGGCCTTTGATTTCGGTGCGAACCGTCACTTCTGTGTCGCCTTCAGTCATGCGCAGGGGGCGCATCGCAATGGTTTGATCCTTGACTTCGGATAGAGCACCCGAGTAAGTGCGCATCAGCAATGTCTTGAACTCTTCTTGCAGCCGTTTTTGTTGCTCGGGTGTGGCGCTGCGCCAAGCGCGGCCCACCGCAGAGGCCGTCATGCGCTGGAAATTCACATTGGGCAAGATCTTGGTATTCACCAAGGCCGCAATTTTGCTCACATCACCCGCTTGAATCGCTTTGTCGGCTTTGATGGTGTCGAGCACATCGACCGACAGGCGGCGAATGAAGGCATCAGGGGTTTCGGCGCTTTGGGCAGCAACAGGCAGACTCAGCGCCAAGAAACTAAAGCCTGCCAGGCTGGTGCGGGAGATAGCGGCGAGAAGCCAACGTCGGTTCATACAGATCCTTTCAATTGCTGGGTACATGCCAGCTGTGGGGAATAACGGTTGGAGTGCCCAAGCGGCAGACAAAGTTGCGCATCTGAGGCTCACAAAGCGTAATATTTCACTTGCAGGTGTGGAATTTGCCGCGCAGTGTTATTTTTTGTCTTCTGCATCGGGTTTGTAGTTGTCTTCTTCTTGCCCTGGGCGGAAAATTTCTGCGCGGCGGTTTTGTAAGAAGGCATCGCGGGTGAAACTGTATTTGTCCAGCGCAGCCTCATCGAGCAATGTGCCCAAACGCAGCAAGCCAGTTCGCGTATCTACGATGCGCAGCACATTCGTGGCATTGCGTGTACGTACATGGTCGATTTGTGCCACAGGGTCGTAGCGATTTTCAAGTGTGATCGTGGTGGCATCGCGCACCGTGCTCGGGCCAAAGAGCGGCATCACCACATAAGGGCCAGAGGGCATTCCCCAGCGGCCGAGCGTCTTGCCTAGATCTTCGTTGTTTCGCTCCAGCCCCATTCGCTGGCGATATCGAGCACGCCACCGAACCCGATTATTGTGTTCACACCAAATCGCATGAAGTCCTCAGCTGCGACTTTCGGGCGCAACTGCAGGACACCGTTCAGGCCGGACCACAGATCTTCCAGATTGTTGAAAAAATTCGTCACGCCTGCGCGCAAGGGCTGTGGTGTCACGGCACGGTAGCCTTGCGCAACAGGCTTGAGCACCGCTTTGTCTAAGCCTTCGTTGAAGCTGAACATGCTGCGGTTAAAAGGCTCGAATGGATCCGTAGGGTTACGCGCAGGACCAGAGGCGCAGCCTGCGAGAAAAGTGGCAAAAATAAGGCAAATAATGGTTCTAGCCGGCGTATTTGCTGCGCAGAGTGCTATTGATTTCGTAGTGTATTGCATGTGTAGTTATTTCTTCCCATTGGTATTGGAGGTACTTTGGCCGCCTTCTGAGGCTTTGTTGAATAAGAATTGAGAGATCAAGTTCTCCAAAATTACCGCCGATTGGGTGGATTTGATCGTGTCACCCGGGCTCAAATTTTTTTCTTCAGCCCCTGCCTCCATGCCCACATACTGCTCGCCCAAAAGGCCGCTGGTCAGAATTTTAAGTGAACTGTCTTGAGGAAAAACATACCGGCTTTGCAGCGCCAGCGTGGCGCGGGCTTGGTAGGTTTTGTCATCAAAAGTGATGGACTCCACTCGCCCCACTACCACGCCAGCGCTTTTCACCGCCGCGCCATTTTTGAGCCCGCCAATGTTGTCAAACTTAGCAGTGACGCGATAGGTCGAATCAAAATTAAACGACAGCAGATTCGCTGATTTCAAGGCTAAAAACAGCACTGCTATTGCGCCAAACAGCACAAACAAGCCAACCCAGAGGTCATTTTTTGAGCGTTGCATGAATGGCTCTCCTTTAAATTGAAAACATCATGGCCGTGAGCAGGAAATCGAGCGCCAGCACCGTGAAGCTGCCTACCACCACGGTGCGCGTGGTGGCGCGCGAGACGCCCTCGGGTGTGGGCTGCGCCTCAAAGCCTTGCAAGAGCGCAATAAATGTGACCGCCAAGCCAAACACCACGCTTTTCACGATGCCATTGCCCACATCGCGCCACACATCCACACCGCCTTGCATCTGACTCCAAAACGCAGCGCCATCAATCCCGATCATCAACACGCCCACCACATAGCCACCCAAGATGCCCACCGCAGAAAATACCGCCGCCAAAATCGGCATCGCAATCACGCCGCCCCAAAAGCGCGGCGCAAGAATGCGGCGCATTGGGTCAATCGCGCTGATTTCCATGTACATCAAGACCTCATCGCGCTTCATCAGACCCACTTCCGCCGTGAGCGCCGTGCCCGCGCGGCCTGCAAAGAGCAGAGCAGTCACCACGGGTCCGAGTTCCCGCACCAAGCTCAGCGCCACCAAGAGCCCGAGCGATTCAGTCGCGCCGTAGCGCTGCAAAGTGTAGTAGCCCTGCAAGCCGAGTACAAAGCCGACGAACAGGCCGCTGACCGTGATGATGGCCAGTGAATGGTTGCCCAAGAAATGAATTTGATCGCGCACCAAACCAAAGCGCTTAAAAGTAGCCGCGCCCAGTGTGAGCAAGCGCATGAAGAGCCTTGCGCCATAGCCCCAATTGGCCAGCATGCTGCGCGTGGCAAAGCCAATATCGCGCGGGTTAAGCCAACTCATGGCTGGCCTCCTTGTGAAGCCTTAAAGGCAATGGCGCTGCCGAAGTCTTGCTCCAGACTCTGGTGCGGATAATGAAATTTTACCGGGCCATCCGACAAAGCATTGACGAATTGATGCACCAAAGGATCGGCGCTGTGGCGCACTTCATCGGGCGTACCTTGTGCGGCGATTTTTCCGTTGGCCAAAATAATGACCTTGTCTGCGATTTTGAAAGTCTCTTCCAAATCATGCGAGACGATGATGCTCGTCAAGCCCAGTGCATCGTTGAGCTGGCGAATAAGCTGCGCAGAAGTGCCCAGCGAAATCGGGTCGAGGCCAGCGAAGGGTTCATCAAACATCACCAGCTCGGGATCCAGCGCAATTGCGCGAGCCAGCGCCACGCGCCGCGCCATGCCGCCGGATAGCTCGCTTGGCATCAAATCCCGCGCCCCGCGCAGGCCCACCGCATTGAGCTTCATCAGCACGATGTCGCGAATTAAGCTTTCTTGCAAATCAGTCAACTCACGCAGCGGGAAAGCCACGTTATCAAAAGTGCTCAAATCGGTGAACAAAGCGCCAAACTGAAACAGCATGCCCATGCGCTTGCGGGCTGCATACAAAGCCGCTTGATCCATCGCACCCACATCGCCGCCATCAAACAAAACTTGCCCGCGCTGGGCTTTGACGAGGCCGCCGAGCAAACGCAGCACCGTGGTTTTACCGCCGCCCGACGCGCCCATCAACGCCGTGACTTTGCCGCGCTCGATGCTCAGGCTCACGCCATCCAAAATCTTGCGTCCGCCACCATAGCCGAACTCCACATCACGGAATTCGATCCAAGGCGTTGCGTTTGGAGGCTTTGGTTTGGAATCGGGTGTCATCAAGAAATAAAAATGCCTTGTCTAAAAACAAGGCAATCAATACCAGGACACTCATCATAAGTCGGCTTGGCGATGTGCGTATCCCGCATTCAGGGGAGAACTTGTAAAGATGTGGAAAAGAACACAGTTTCTTGTTGCCAAAATGCTGCGCCAGCGAGGCATGTTAGGTGAATTCACGTATCCAAGGCATCGAACAACGAAATCAAGTAAGCTATAAATTGTCATTTATTCGGCTTTGTGAAGTCAATTCAATCGAAAGTTACGCTCATGCAAGACCCCATCGTCATCGTCTCCGCCGCCCGCACGCCCATGGGCGCTTTTCAGGGCGATTTCGCATCGCTGGCTGCACATGATTTAGGTGGCGCGGCGATCAAAGCGGCTGTGGAGCGCGCTGGCCAAAACTCAAAATTTACGCCCGATGTGGTCAATGAAGTCTTGTTTGGCAATTGCCTGATGGCAGGGCAAGGCCAAGCGCCGGCGCGGCAAGCGGCGTTCAAAGGTGGTTTACCCAAAGGCGCAGGCGCTGTCACGCTTTCCAAAATGTGCGGCTCAGGCATGCGAGCAGCCATGTTTGCTCACGATATGCTGGCTGTAGGCTCGGTGGATGTGATAGTGGCTGGCGGCATGGAGAGCATGACGAATGCACCACATCTTTTGCTCAAAGGCAGAAGCGGCATCCGCATTGGGCATGATCGTGTGTATGACCACATGATGCTCGATGGCTTGGAAGATGCTTATGAGCCTGGCCGCGCCATGGGCACGTTTGGCGAAGAGTGTGCCGACAAATACAAATTCACCCGTGAAGCGCAAGATACATTCGCCATCGAAAGCGTCAAGCGTGCGCAAGCCGCTACGAATTCAGGAGCATTCGCCGCAGAAATTACGCCGGTCACAGTCAAAAATCGCTCCGGAGAAGTGCAAATCAGCGTCGATGAAGGCCCGCTCAAAGCCAAGCTCGACAAGATTGCCACGCTCAAGCCCGCCTTCAAGAAAGATGGCACGATCACCGCAGCATCCAGCTCCTCCATCAACGATGGCGCAGCCGCTTTGGTGATGATGCGGGAGAGTACGGCTGCCAAGCTCGGCTGCAAGCCCTTGGCAAAAATCGTGAGCCACGCGATGCATGCGCAAGAACCCAATTGGTTCACCACCGCGCCTGTGGGCGCAACGCAAAAAGCCTTGGCCAAAGCCGGCTGGAGCGTGAGCGATGTGCAGCTTTGGGAAGTCAACGAAGCCTTCGCCGTCGTGCCGATGGCGCTGATGGCCGAGCTCAAAGTCGATCACAGCATCGTCAACGTCAATGGCGGTGCATGTGCGCTCGGCCATCCGATCGGCGCAAGTGGTGCAAGGATCATGGTTACGCTCATACACGCCTTGAAAGCACGAGGCCTAAAAAATGGTGTGGCGACACTATGCATCGGCGGTGGTGAGGGAACGGCGGTTTGCTTGGAAATGGTTTAATCCATCTATGACCAAACAACAGCCACTTGCAGAAGTCTTTGGATACCCGCTAGCTGATCAAAGCATTAGGGCTGTAGCGGCTCGTAAAAATCGACTGTGCCCATTCAACAACAAAGTCCCTAATTGCACCAAAGATAAGGCAAAGAATCCGCTGGGCGTTTGTAGTGTGTACCACGACAACGCGCCAGTGATCACATGCCCGATTCGCTTCAGGGAGGATTGGCAGATAACCGCTGATGCTGCTATTTTTTTCTTTGGCGCAGATGTAGCTTGGAGTTCGTTGACGGAAATCAGGCTAAATGATGCCTATGGCAAGTCGGCGGGCAACATTGATGTCGTGCTGGTTGCTTATGACGACAAGGATCGCGTGATCGACTTCGGCGCGCTTGAGATTCAAGCTGTTTACATTTCAGGAAATGTGAGAGAGCCCTTCGAGCAATTCATGCTCAACCCAAAGAAAAATTCTGAGATGGATTGGTCAAAAGAAGCCAATTACCCGCGCCCAGATTATTTGTCGTCCTCCAGAAAACGACTTGCCCCGCAATTGCTTTTTAAAGGTGGAATCTTTAAATCTTGGGGCAAGAAGTCTGCGGTTGCTCTCAACAGTTCCTTCTTCAACACTTTCGCCCGCGCTCAAGCGCGTGAAGGCAGAGCAAGCAGATATTGCATGGTTGATTTATGACTTGATCCTCAATCAAGCGACGGGCAGATATGAGTTGACCAAGGTGGACGAGGTATTCACGTTGTTCGACGAAGCTCTACGCCAGATCACAACAACACAGGCCGGTTCCATCGAAAATTTCAAACAGCTTTTACAAAGCAAATTGGATGAGCAGCTCGAATCCGCGCCAATTACCCGCAGTTTGGATTCGCCGTTTTAAAGATGCAGCAAGACTTTTTTGAAATTTCCAACGCAGACACCCTGCGTTCGCTTAAAACAGTGAACGTGGCATCTGTGCCTCAGCGCAGTCCGTTTCGTTATCCCGGTGGTAAAAACTTGGTTTGTTCCTGTATTTCGCCGATGGATGCAAAGCCTGAGCAGTAAACCCAAGCTCTTGATCGAACCCTTCGCTGGCGGAGCAACCATTGCACTGACTGCTGTTTGCGAAAACTGGGTGGATCATGCCTTGATCATTGAACTTGACCCCGATGTTGCTGCCGTTTGGCAAGTGGTTGAGGCGGGTGATGCTCTTGCCCTAGCAGATTGCATCTTGACGTTTGATTTAACTTATGACAACGTGCAATCAGAGCTAGCCAAAGAGGCGAAAACAACGCTTGAGCGTGCATTCAGAACAATTTTGAAGAATCGTACATTTCATGGCGGTATCTTAGCGCCAGGTTCGGGACTGATCAAAGCTGGCGAAGCAGGCAAAGGTTTAGCTTCGCGTTGGTATCCAGAAACTCTGGCAAAGAGGTTCACTGCTTTACATCAGGTGCGTCATCGCTTGACCATCGAATGTCGTGATTGCATGCCAGTTTTAGAGCGTTACAAAGACGACGCACAAGCAGTGTTTTTTGTTGATCCGCCTTACACAGCAGGCGGCAAAAGCGCAGGTAAACGCTTATACGCATATTTTGAATTGAATCACAATAATTTGTTTGAGGCTTGCTCACAATTGACTGGTGATTTTCTGATGACATACGACGATGCCGATGAGGTACATGATTTTGTACATCAGTATTCCTTGATGAGCAAGCTAGTGCCTATGAAAAACACGCATCACGCACCGATGACTGAGTTGGTGATAGGCCGAGATTTGACTTGGCTGTGAACTAGATAGGTTGTTCGCATGAATATCCTCATCATCGGCGCATCCCGTGGCATCGGCCTCGAATTCGCGCGCCAATACACTCAATCAGGCCATCGAGTGATTGCCACGGTTCGTAGTGATGAAGGCTTGCAGAAGATCACTGCTCTCGGTGCGAAAGCGCTCAAGCTCGATGTCGCCAAACCAGAAAGCGTGAGCAGTCTTGCTTGGCAGCTCGATGGTGAGAAGATTGATATTGCGATCTATGTTGCAGGCATCTTCGGCCCGCGTCTCGCGCCGCTTGCCCCGCCAACGCAAGACGATTTCGATGCTGTGATGCGCGCCAATGTGCTCGGTGCAATGCAGGTGATTCCGCAGTTGGTGGATGTGCTTGCGTTAGAGGCCAAGCTCGCTGTAATTTCATCGCGCATGGGCTCGATCGGCTTGCGCGAGAGTGCGGGGGCATCGCTGTATCGTGCGTCCAAGGCCGCGCTCAATTCAGTGCTCAAAGATACATCGCTCGCTATGCAAGGCAAAGCCATATGCGTGAGCTTTCATCCCGGCTGGGTGCGCACCGAAATGGGTGGCGAAGGTGCAGATATTTCAGTGGAAGAATCTGTTCGCGGCATGCGGCAAGTGATGGATCAACTGCAATCCAAAGACAACGGCAGCTTCATCAATTACGATGGCCAGCGCTTGGTTTGGTAATCACAATATTTTCAAAGAGCAGTGTTCCCATGATCCTTTCCGAAGACCACATCGCCGTTCAAGATGCCGTTCGCGCTTATGTGCAAACTGAAATCGCGCCCCATTCCGCTGCGTGGGACAAATCACACCATTTCCCCAAAGCGCAATTGCGCGGCTTGGCGGATTTAGGCTGCTACGGCGTGGCTGTGCCTGAAGCGTACGGCGGCGCGGGCTTGGATTATTTGAGTCTTGCCTTGATCTTGGAAGAGATTGCGGCAGGTGATGGCGCAACGTCAACCATTGTGAGTGTCACCAATTGCCCCGTTAACTCCATCTTCATGGCCTGGGCCAATGAAGCGCAGAAGCAAAAGTATTTGAAGCCACTCGCTCGCGGCGATATGCTCGGCGCTTTTTGCCTCACCGAGCCGCATGTGGGCTCGCAAGCCGATGGCCTCAAGACGACAGCTGTGCGCAACGGCGATCATTACCTGATCAACGGCGTGAAGCAATTCATCACGAGTGGCAAGAACGGCGATGTGGCTATCGTCATGGCTGTCACGGATAAAGCTGCTGGCAAAAAAGGCATCAGCGCCTTCATCGTCGAGACCAACGCACCGGGCTATGAAGTCGCGCGGCTAGAAGACAAACTCGGCCAACACGCCAGCGACACCGCGCAAATTCGCTTTGAGAATTGCCGCGTGCCCGCAGAGAATTTAATCGGCGAAGAAGGCCAAGGCCTCAAGATTGCATTGAGTGGCTTAGAAGGCGGCCGCATCGGCATAGCCGCGCAATCACTAGGCATGGCGCGTGCCGCATTCGAGGCCGCGCTCACCTACAGCAAACAACGCGAGAGCTTCGGCCAGCCGATTTTTCAGCACCAAGCGGTGCAATTCAAGCTCGCGGATATGGCCACCCAAATCGAAGCAGCTCGTGCCTTGATTCATCACGCTGCAGCTCTCAAAGATACAGGCAAACCCTGCCTAAAAGAAGCCGCGATGGCCAAGCTCTTTGCCAGCGAGATGGCCGAAAAAGTCTGCTCCGATGCCATCCAAGTGCATGGTGGCTATGGTTACGTCAGCGATTTCCCCGTCGAGCGGATTTACCGCGATGTGCGCGTTTGCCAAATTTATGAAGGCACGAGTGACGTGCAGAAGATTTTGATTGGCCGCGCGTTGGCTTGAGGTGGCAGCGTTTCGCGGCGCTTAGATGGCGTTTCATCGCATCGCCTTGGCATATGTGGCAAGCTTCGGTGACACTTGTGTCATTAGGAGTCCGTCATGTCGCTTGATTTCATATTGGCCAGTGGCCATCACATTGCACTGTTCTTAATGATCGCCGTGCTCGGCGGTGAAGCCTTGCTGCTGCGGCATGCGCCTAGCGCGGAGGTGTTGAAATCGCTGGGACGTTTGGATGCGCTCTATGGTTTGAGTGCGGTGGCTTTGCTGCTGATAGGCAGTGCGCGCCTGAGTTTGGGCGCGAAAGGGATTGAGTTTTATAGCAGCAACCCGGTGTTTTGGCTCAAGATCGCGCTTTTTGCAGTGATCGGGCTGATCTCCATCTGGCCGACCATGCGCTTTATTCGTTGGCGCAAAGCCTTTGCAGCGACTGGCGCATTGCCTGATGCAGTAGCGTGGGTGAGTACGCGCAAATTGGCGATGGCGCAACTTCATCTTCTGCCATTCGTGGCGATTTGCGCTGCGGCGATGGCGCGAGGCTTGGGGCATTGACGTAGCTGCATTCAAGTGCTGCTGATTTCTTGCATACTAGAGGCATGCAAAACACTTCTTCTCAAAAAATTTCCCCTGAAAAACGTGCGCTTGGCCAATCTGGCTTAAAGGTGCATCCGATTTGCCTCGGCACAATGACTTTTGGTGAGCAGGTCAATGAAAAAGACTCTCATGCCATTCTGGCGCACAGCTTGGAGCGTGGCGTGGATTTCATGGACACGGCGGAGATGTATCCCGTGCCGCCCACGGCTGAAAAATACACGGTGACTGAGACCATCATTGGTAATTATTTCAAGGCCAATCCAGGTGCACGCAGCAAGTGGACAGTGGCCACCAAGGTGGCCGGGCCAGCGCGGGGCATGGATTGGGTGCGTGGTGGGAGTTTGGATGTGTCGCCTGCGGCTATCCAAGAAGCATGCGAGTGCAGCCTGCGCCGCTTGCAAACCGATGTGATTGATCTGTATCAAATCCATTGGCCGGTGAGGCATGTGCCGGCGTTTGGTATTCCGTATTTTGTGCCAGAGCTGGACAAAGAGCGCGCCAGCAGCACGCCGATTCATGGGCAGTTAGAGGCGCTCTCCAAACTGGTCAAGCAAGGCAAGGTACGGACGATTGGCTTGTCGAATGAGTCGCCGTATGGCGTGATGGAATTTGTGCGGCTGGCGCAGCAGCATGGCCTAGAGCGTATCGTGAGCGTGCAAAACCCGTATTGCCTGACCAACCGCATCGTAGACAACGGCTTGGATGAGGTGATGTATCGCACGAACGTGAGCTTGCTGGCTTATTCGCCGCTAGGCTTTGGCGTGCTCACGGGCAAATACGATGCGATGGCGAGCTTGACAGATGCCAACGCATCCGCAGAGGCGAAAGCGGGGCGCATGGCGATTTATGAACGCTTTCAGCAGCAGCGCTGGGGTCGTCCAGAGCATTTGGCCGCAGCGCGGCGCTACAACGCGCTGGCTCAAGCGCATGGAATGACACCCACTCAGCTCGCTTTAGCTTTTTGCTACCAAAATTGGCGTGTCGCCAGCACGATCATTGGCGTGACATCGCTCCAACAACTCGACGAATGCTTGGATGCGTGGCATACGCCCCCACTGTCCCAAGAGCTGCTTGCCCAGATCGATAGCATTCGCTGGGAAATCCGTGATCCGGCGCTATGAAAATCGACGTATAATTGGAGGCTTCGGGCGATTAGCTCAGCGGTAGAGCACTGCATTCACACTGCAGGGGTCACATGTTCGATCCATGTATCGCCCACCAGATTTTTCTGAACCCGAATAAGCCTTGTGTTGAAAGACGCAAGGCTTTTTTCATGCGTGCGGAGATTCAGACAGGCTTCGCGGGAGCCGGCAAGATGAGCTGCGCTTCTTGCACCACACGCAGACAATCTTTGATGTGCTGCTCGCCGAGCCAGCGCACAGCGGTGTAGTTCAAACCTGCGGAGAGCAGGGTGCCGGCGATTGGGACGAATTTGGCAGCTTGAGCGGCTGTGAGGCGCATACCGACTGCTTTGGCTGTGACGATGATCAATTCTTTGGTGAGGAATTTGCCGACCAGCGTGCCGCCGATCAGACTGATAGCGATTTGTACGCGCTCACGTTGTTTGGGCGAAAGTTGCGCGATTTGTGTGGGCAGGAGGCCAAATTCTTCGCTGATTTGTGGCAGGAGCTTGGAGAGCAAAGCAGCATCGACTGCCCAATCCAAGCCCGGCACAGGCACTGCGCCCGCAGCGGCAGCTACGAGCGCACGGCGCGAGAGTAGCTTGCGAGCCCGCTCGCGCGCGAGGGTCTGCGCGGGCGTGAGATCAACCGAAGATTTATGTGGCACTGCCGCCATCTGAACCGCCGCCAGACTTCTTGGTGACCAAGCCGTAGATCACGAGCAAGATGATCGCGCCGACCACGGAGGCAATGAAACCAGCAGCATCACCTTGCTTGTACAAGCCGAGAGCAGCGCCTGCATAGGTGGCGATGAATGAGCCGGCGATACCGAGCACGGCGGTCATGATCAGGCCGAGTTTGTCATCGCCGGGTTTGAGGGCGCGGGCAATCAAGCCGACGCTGAAGCCAATAACGATGGTTCCGATGATGCTCATCATGATGATTTCTCCTGTTGTGATGCGTGTGCCCGAATCGGGCATGCATCACTTTACACCAAGGATGCCTCACTGCGAGCTTCAAGCAGCCATCAGGCCATCAATGCGCTCGGAGAGCTCGAGCCATTTCCATTCTGCATCTTCAATTTCTGCATCAACAGCAGCCAAGCGCTTGTTGGATTCGATCAACTCGGCGCTGGGCAAGGGTTGGATCAACTTCTCATGCAGCGCGGCTTGCTCGGCTTTAAGCGCTGCGATACTTTCTTCCAGTTGCTTGAGGCGGTTTTTCAAAGGTTTGGCTTTTTCTGCCAGCGCCATGCGCTGACGCGCTTCTTCTTGCTTTTGCTCTTTACTCTTGAAAGTGCTAGGAGGCTCATTTTTTAAGCCTTTTTGGGCATTGGTCGTTATGGAATGTGCGCCGAGTGCTATTGTTTTAATAGTATCTAGAACATCACCTTGAGCGACTTGACTCAAGCTTTCGCGGCGTAACTTGGCTTGCTCCAGCAAGTATTTTTGGTAGTCGTCCAAATCGCCATCAAAAGGTTTCACGCCACCGTCTGCCACCAACCAGAACTCATCGCAGACACTTCGCAGCATCGCGCGGTCATGGCTGACGAGCATCACCGTGCCTTCAAACTCATTGAGCGCCATTTGCAACGCTTCGCGCGTGGTCAGATCCAAATGGTTGGTCGGCTCATCAAGCAACAATAAATTCGGTTTTTGCCAAACGACCATCGCCAGCACGAGCCGGGCTTTTTCGCCGCCGCTCATGCTGCCCACCGCTTGGCTCACCATCTCGCCAGTGAACAAGAAGCCGCCTAGAAAATTGCGCAGCTCTTGCTCACGCCCGGGTGGGCCCACATCTTTGGCGAGGCGAATCATGTGCTCCAGCGGCGAGCTGTTTCGTGCAACACATCCAATTCTTGTTGCGCAAAATAACCAATGGAGAGCCCTTTGCCTTCCGTGATCTTGCCGCCCAATGGGGCGAGCTGCCGCGCGACGGTTTTGACGAAAGTGGATTTGCCTTGACCGTTCGCGCCGAGAATGCCAATGCGCTGTCCAGCCATCACGGAACGGCTCACGCCATTCAAAATTTTGATGCCGCCGTTGTCATTGGCATAACCTAGATCAGCCGCTTGAATTGAGAGCATCGGGTTGGGAATGCTGGTGGGCTCTTTGAATTCAAACTGAAAATCAGCGGCGGTGAGAACGGGTGCAATCCTCTCCATGCGCTCCAGCGCTTTGACACGGCTTTGCGCTTGTTTGGCTTTGCTGGCCTTGGCTTTGAAGCGATCAATGAAGTGCTGCAAGTGCGCAATTTTTTCTTGCTGCTTGGCAAACGAGGCTTGCTGCTGCACGATGCGCAGAGCGCGTTGCTCTTCAAAGAAGCTGTAGTTACCGCCAAAGCGCGTGATCTGACCTTGCTCGATGTGCACAGTGACGCGGGTGACGGCATCCAAAAACTCACGGTCGTGGCTGATGATCACTAAAGTGCCAGCAAATCGGGTGAGCCAACTCTCTAGCCAGACGAGTGCATCCAAATCGAGGTGATTGGTCGGCTCATCCAGCAGCAGCAAATCGGCAGGGCACATGAGCGCACGCGCCAGCTGTAAGCGCATACGCCAGCCGCCAGAAAAGCTATTGACCGGCTTTTCAAGCTCGTCAATACGAAAGCCCAAGCCGAGAATCAAGGCTTGTGCGCGAGAGCGGGCATCGTGTGCTCCGGCATCGTGCAACTGGCTGTGCAGTTCAGCGATCTCTAGACCTGTGGCCTCTGTGTGCGCGGTTTCGTCGGCCAGCTCTGCACGATGGAGTTGCTCCTGCAATTCGAGCAATCGTGTATCGCCGGTTAAGACGAAATTCGTGGCGCTGTCTTCTGTCTCGGGCATGTGCTGCAAGACCTGTGCGATGCGCCAGCCGCTGGGCATGAAAAATTCGCCGCCGTCTTCGTGCAGTTGCCCGGTAAGCAAGGCGAACAAGCTGGATTTGCCCGCGCCGTTGCGGCCAACAAGTCCCACTTTTTCACCCGGCTGAATGGTGCTGCTGCAATCTTGCAGTAGCACTTTGGCTGCGCGACGCAGGGTGATATTTTTGAGTGAAATCATAGACAAGACTGACGAATGCGCCTAGCAGGACGCAACAAAATTCGCCGAAAACTCAATTGGATTGGCTGTTGCGCCGGCGCTCTTCCATCTCGCGGCGCTCCACGCAGATGGGATGGTTGCGGAAGACTGCTCGCTCGCATTGCTCGGCCATGCAGAACTGAAAACCCAGCAAGACTCGGTTTTCGCAGGCATCGCGCGGGCTGCCGGTGCGAGCGGCGATCCCGAGGGAGTTTGCGCCAAGGTGCGCATGGAAATCAGCCAGGACGTGACGATGACGCGCGCGCCCGCGTCGCAGATGCGGTCGGATAAGGTCTTGTCGCTGAAGCCGCCGAACACCGCCGTGTAGACGATGCCGCCCGGTTCAAGCGACTGCTTGCCGTGGGGCTGGCTGCCGCGGTTGGTGGGGTCGGTCACCCGCACCACAAGCGTTTGCGGGCCCTTCCTCAGTGAGGGCCTTGGTGATATCGAACGGAGAACGGGTCGTAGCCGCCCGTGCTGCTCGCC